>CBFGXR010000029.1:0-12101 GCA_965652675.1 uncultured Castellaniella sp. | reverse complement strand
GATCGTACCCACGTTCACGTGCGGTTTGGTCCGTTCAAACTTGCCTTTTGCCATGATTTATCCCGTATTTCCTAGGAAATGAAAAGTGGTTGCCCGGCCATGCGGCCGGGCCGTGCGTTACTTGCCGCGAGCGGCGATGACTTCGTCGGCGACGTTGCGCGGCGCCTCGGCGTACTGCTTGAATTCCATCGTGTAGGTGGCGCGGCCCTGGGTCTGCGAACGCAGGCTGGTCGCGTAACCGAACATCTCGGCCAGGGGCACTTCGGCCTTGATGGTCTTACCGCCGCCCGGGATGTCATCCATGCCCTGGACCATGCCTCGGCGGAACGACAGGTCGCCCATCACCGTGCCGGCGTAGTCTTCCGGGGTTTCGACTTCGACGTGCATCATGGGCTCGAGCAGGACCGGGTTGGCCTTGCGCATGCCGTCCTTGAACGCCATCGAGGCCGCCATGCGGAACGCGTTTTCGTTCGAGTCCACGTCGTGGTACGAACCGAAGAACAGCGTGACCTTGACGTCCACGACCGGGTAGCCGGCCACCACGCCCGCGGGCAGGGTTTCCTGGATGCCCTTGTCCACCGCGGGGATGAACTCGCGCGGCACCACGCCGCCCTTGATGGCGTCGACGAATTCGTAGCCGCCGCCCGCTTCCAGGGGTTCGAGCTTGAGCACGACGTGACCGTATTGACCCCGGCCGCCGGACTGCTTGACGAACTTGCCTTCGATTTCGTCGCAGGTCTTGCGGATGGTTTCGCGGTAGGCCACCTGGGGCTTGCCGACGTTGGCTTCGACGCCGAATTCACGCTTCATGCGGTCGACCAGCACTTCGAGGTGGAGTTCGCCCATCCCGGAGATGATGGTCTGGCCGGACTCTTCGTCGCTGCGCACGCGGAAGGACGGATCCTCGGCGGCCAGGCGCGACAGGGCGATGCCCATCTTTTCCTGGTCGGCCTTGGACTTGGGTTCCACGGCCTGGGAAATCACGGGCTCGGGGAATTCCATCTTTTCCAGCAGGATGTGGTCGCCCACGTCGCACAGGGTTTCGCCCGTGGTGACTTCCTTCAGGCCCACGACGGCCGCGATGTCGCCCGCCACCACTTCCTTGATTTCGGCGCGGTTGTTGGCGTGCATCTGCAGGATGCGGCCGATGCGTTCCTTCTTGCCCTTGATCGGGTTGTAGACGGTGTCGCCGGAGGTCAGCACGCCCGAATACACGCGGATGAAGGTCAACTGGCCCACGAACGGGTCGGTCATCAGCTTGAACGCCAGGGCGGACAGCTTTTCCTTGTCGTCGGCCTTGCGGCTGATTTCATTGCCTTCGTCGTCGGTACCCTGGACCGGGGGGATGTCCACCGGGGAGGGCAGGTAGTCGATGACGGCGTCCAGCATGCGCTGCACGCCCTTGTTCTTGAAGGCGGTGCCGCACAGCATGGGCTGGATTTCGCAGGCGATCGTACGCAGGCGGATGCCCTGGTCGATTTCCTGTTCGGTCAGCGAGCCGGTCTCGAGGTACTTGTTCATCAGTTCCTCGTTGGCTTCGGCGGCCGATTCCATCAGCTTTTCATGCCATTCGTCGGCGCTGTCCGCGAGTTCGGCCGGGATGTCCTGGTATTCGAACTTCGTGCCCTGGGAGGCTTCGTCCCAGATGATGGCCTTCATCTTGGTCAGGTCGATGACGCCCTGGAAGTTGTCTTCCGCGCCGATCGGGATGACGATGGGCACGGGGTTGGCCTTCAGGCGCAGCTTGAGCTGATCGTAGACCTTGAAGAAGTTCGCGCCGGTGCGGTCCATCTTGTTGACGAAGGCCAGGCGGGGCACGCCGTACTTGTTGGCCTGGCGCCACACGGTCTCGGACTGCGGCTGCACGCCGCCCACGGCGCAATACACCATGCAGGCGCCGTCGAGCACGCGCATGGAGCGTTCGACTTCGATGGTGAAGTCGACGTGGCCCGGGGTGTCGATGATGTTGACGCGGTGTTCCGGGTACTGGTGCTCCATCCCGCTCCAGAAGGCCGTGGTGGCCGCCGACGTGATGGTGATGCCGCGTTCCTGTTCCTGTTCCATCCAGTCCATGGTGGCCGCGCCTTCATGGACCTCGCCAATCTTGTGATTGACGCCGGTGTAGAACAGGATGCGCTCGGTGGTGGTGGTCTTCCCGGCGTCGATGTGCGCGGAAATGCCGATGTTGCGATAGCGCTCGATGGGAGTTTTGCGGGCCATGATGTGTTTCCTGGTGATTGACCGGCTGGATTACCAGCGGAAGTGGCTGAAGGCCTTGTTGGCCTCGGCCATCTTGTGGGTGTCTTCGCGCTTCTTCATGGCGCCGCCGCGGCCTTCGGCGGCATCCATCAGTTCGCCCGCGAGACGCAGGTCCATCGACTTTTCACCGCGCTTCTTCGCGGCTTCGCGCAGCCAGCGCATGGCCAGGGCCAGGCGGCGCACGGGGCGCACTTCGACCGGCACCTGGTAGTTGGCGCCACCGACGCGGCGGGACTTGACTTCGACCACCGGCTTGATGTTGTTGATGGCGGTGTTGAAGACTTCGATGGGTTCCTTGCCCGTTTTGGCCTGGATCTGGTCCAAGGCGCCGTACACGATGCGTTCCGCCACGGCTTTCTTGCCGGACAGCATGACGACGTTCATGAACTTGGCCAGCTCGACACTGCCAAATTTGGGATCGGGGAGGATTTCACGTTTCGGTACTTCGCGACGACGAGGCATTTCTGTTTCCTTGTGACGATTCAGTTGAGCCGCCTGTGCGGCCACGGCTTCCATCCGGAGAGCCACTTACGTGCCACAGCCCCATGGCTGCGGCTGCACGGCCGATCCAAAGAGATCGGGTTACTGCTGAAAAGCGGGGATTACTTCTTGGGACGCTTGGCGCCGTACTTGGAACGGGCCTGCTTGCGATCCTTGACGCCCTGCAGGTCCAGGGAGCCGCGGACGATGTGGTAGCGCACACCGGGAAGATCCTTCACACGGCCGCCGCGCACCAGGACCACCGAGTGTTCCTGGAGGTTGTGGCCTTCGCCGCCGATGTAGGAGATGACCTCGTAGCCGTTGGTCAGGCGCACCTTGGCGACCTTGCGCAGGGCGGAGTTCGGCTTCTTCGGGGTGGTGGTGTAGACACGGGTGCAGACGCCGCGACGCTGGGGGCAGTTATCCAGCGCCGGGCTCTTGCTGCTCTCGCGACTGACTTGGCGCGGCTTGCGCAGCAGTTGAGCAATGGTAGGCATGACCTTTACGCATCCTTTGTACTTGCGTACGTTTTACGTCGATATTCAGAGTGCCCGGGCCTGCCTGGCCGCACGAGGCGACGGGGGGCATTTTCAGGCGATGTGCGCAAAATCCGCCTGAAACGAATGACGTAAAGAGCGGGTCTTGCACAAGGGCTTGCTCACCAAAGACCGGGGGTCTCCGGTGTCGCTGGGACGAAAAACCAGGCACAAGACCGGCGGCGCATACCGCGACCAGATGCCATTAACCCAGCAAGCCAGGAAGTTTAGCATGATTTGTTCATGCGGAGCAAAGAGTTATTGGCGTGCCGGCCTTGGCGTCACGGGTGGCGCCGGCGCTACCCTGCCCGCCACATCTCGGCCCCGCGCCGCAGCAGCGGCCCCGACGACAGCAGCAGGCCGCCCGCGGCGATGATCAGCATCCCCATCCAGCCCACGGCGTCCGGCGCGGACGAGAAGGCCAGCCAGCCCAGCAGGGTCGCCCAGAAGATCTGGGTGTAGCCGTACGGCCCCAGCGTGGAGGCCGGCGCGTGCAGCAGCGCGTGGGTCATGATCAGATGGCCCAGGGCGGCCACCGTGCCCAGGCCGATCACCAGCAGCAGGTCGGCCCAGGCCATGGGCGCCCAGTCGGCGATGCCCATGGGCGTCAGGACCACCGCGCCGATCAGGCCGGTGTACAGGTTGCTGGTGGCGGGATGTTCGGAACTGCGCGAGGCGCGCGTGACGAGCTGGTAGCACGCGTTGCAGATGGCCGAGCCGATGGGAAACAGGATCGCCCAGGTCAGCAGGCCGCCGCCGGGCCGGGCGATGATCAGCACGCCCGCGAAACCGCAGGCCACGGCGACCCAGTCCAGGCGGCGGGCTTTTTCCTTCAGCACCAGCCCGGACAGCAGCGTCACGATCACCGGCGCCATGAAGACGATGGCGGTGGTCTCGGCCAGGGGCAGCCGCGCCAGGCCGTTGATCACCATCACGCTGCCGCAGCACAGGCACAGGCCGCGAAACAGCTGGATGCCGTAGCGGTGGGCGTGGAACAGGCCGCGCCCCATGCGCGGCTGGAAGATCAGGAAGACCGCCAGCGCCTGGGCCATGTAGCGCACCCAGACGATCTGGTTCACCGGATAGCCGGCCGTCAGGTATTTGGTGCCCGTGTCCAGGCAGGAGAAGAACAGGCTGGCCACGCACATGAGCAGCGGCCCCAGCCAGGGCCGGGCGGAACGGTTCGTATCCATGGGGTCGTCAGGCCGGTCGCCGCGGTTGCGTGGGGGGACGTGCGCCGGTGGCGGTCGGACTGTCAGTCATACGATGTTCCAAGAAAGCATAAGGATAAATCATTACGGCGCCTGTCGGCGCCCGTTCCGGGCCACGCGGACTGAAAAATAGAACCGTATTCGGTTATCATAGATTCATGATCGAACTCCCCACTTTGTGAGAGGGCCGCCAGCCATGACCCGCGAAGGCGTCGCCGCGGTAGACCGCGCACTGACCATATTGGACGTATTCATCGACGGGGGGGACAGCCTCACCCTCACGGACATCTCGAAACGGGCGGGGTTCTACAAGAGCACGACGCTGCGGCTGGCCGAATCCCTGGAAAAATTCGGCTACCTGCGCCGCCTCGAGGACGGCACCTACCGCCTCGGGCCTAAGCCCCTGTATCTCGGCTCGCTCTACCAGAAGCACTTCCGCAGCGCCGACATCGTCGTCCCCGTGCTGCGCAGGATCGTGGAAGAACTCCAGGAAGGCGCCTCCTTCTTCATCAAGGACCACGACGCCCGGATCTGCCTGCACCGGGTCGACGCGCCGCGCTCCGTGCGCGATTCCGTCCACGAAGGCGACGCGCTGCCCCTCAAGGTGGGCGCCTCGGGCCACGTCATGCGCGCCTTCGAGCAAGAGGCGGGCGAGAAATACGACGACATACGACAATCTTTTTACGCGATCTCCCTGGGCGAACGGGACCCCGAGATCGGGGCCGTGGCCTGTCCCGTGTTCGGCATCGGCCAGCAGCTGGTCGGGGTGGTGTCCATTTCGGGCCCCAAATACCGCTTCAGCGAGGAAAAGGTCGCCCAGGTCATCCCGGTCCTGAAGCGCTACGCGGCCGAGCTCACCGACGCCCTGGGCGGGCGCTGGCCGGACGGCGGCGCGGGAACCTCGCCATGAACACCGAGGACACGGCGTTCACCAGCCCCCCTCCGGCCATCCGGGGGATCGAATTCATCGAATTCGCCTCCACCCGTCCGGAAGAACTGGGCGCCGTGCTGACCCGGATCGGGTTCAGGCTGGTCGCCCGGCACTGTTCCCGCCAGGTGCTGCTGTACCGCCAGGGCGGCATGAACATCATCGTCAATTCCGACCCCGCCACCCTGGGCGGCATGGCCCGCGAAGGCGAAGACCACCAGATCAGCGCCCTGGCGTTCCAGGTGGACCACGCGGGCCGGGCCCACGACCGCAGCCTGGCGTGGGGCGCCTGGCCCATCCCCACCCGGGCGGGCGCCATGGAACTGAACATCCCCGGCATCCACGGGGTGGGCGACACGGTCATCTATCTCGTCGACCACCTGCGCCCCTTTTCCATCTACGACATCGATTTCATCTACCTGGACGAACAACGGGACGTGGAGCCCATCGTCCCGGATCTGCATTTCTTCGGCCTGGTGCAATACATCAATCCGGGGCGCAGCGCCGAATGGACCGACTTCTACGCCCAGCTGTTCGGCTTCCGGGCCCTGCCCGGCGAGACCCATTTCGGCATCCTGCCCCGGGGCACCATCCTGGAAAGCCCCTGTGGCCGCTTCTACCTGCAGCTCGTCGAGCCGGTCGGCGACGCGCTGTACGACACCGAATGGGACGAGCAGTTCGCGCGGCTGGCCTTCGGGACGCCGGACGTGCTGCGGACGGTCCGGGCCATGGCCGCGCAGGGCGTGCCCTTCCAGGACAACGCCTTCATCCACACGGACGCCCACGGCGCCATCACCGCGGCCATGTCCTACGACGTGACGTTCGAACTGGTGCGCCACGCCGCGCCCGTCCCGGAACCGGAACCCGCGCGATGAGCCTGGAGCGCTTCGGCATCGACCTGGCCTGCATGGCCGGTTCCCTGGAGGAACGCCTGCGCGCCGCGGAATCGGCCGGATTCTCCCAGGTCATGCTCTGGGCCAGGGACCTGGTCAATCATCCGGACGGCTACGAGGCCGCGGTCCGGCGGGTGCGCGACAGCGGCCTGGACGTCACCGGCCTGCAGCTGATGCGCGACTACGAGGGCATGAACGGCCCGGCCCACCGGTACAAGCTCGACGTGGCCAAGGCCCTGCTGGAGATCTGCGTCGACGTGGGCGCCCCGATGCTGATCGTGTCGGCGTCGGCGGCGCAGCCCCGGCCGCTCGAACCGGACCGCGCCGAGGCCGACCTGCGCAAGCTGGCCAACCTGGCCGTGCCCGCCGGCGTGCGCATCGGCTTCAAGGCGATTCCCTGGAGCCCCACGGGCGCGGACATCCGCAGCGTCTGGGACCTGGTGTACCGCGCCAGCCACGCCAATCTCGGCCTCGTGCTGGATACGTTCCATTTCATCGCCGAAGGCCTGGCCTTCGACATCCTGGACGAGATCCCGCCGGACAAGATCGTGCTGGTCCAGCTCGCCGACTGCAGCGTCCCGGTCTTCCAGGAACACCGGCGGCACGACGCCGACCGCATGCGGGTGTTTCCGGGGGACGGCATGCTGGGCGACCGGGTCGCCGCCCTCGTCCGGCGCCTGGACGGCATGGACTACGAAGGCGGCTACAGCCTGCTGGTCTTCAACAAGGACTACCGGCAGCTGCCGGCCCACGCCGTGGCGCGACTGGGCCGCCGTTCGATCGGCTGGCTCAACGACCAGGCCCTGCGCCGCCGCCTGCCGCTGAGACAGGCGAAGGGCGCGCGCCTGGCGTCTAGCGCCGAATGAAGGGATTGGGCACGTCCAGGTCCGTGGACACCCAGACGCTCTTGGTGTCCAGGTATTCGTGGATGGCGTCCGAGCCCGACTCGCGGCCGATGCCCGATCGCTTGTAGCCCCCGAACGGCGTCGTGAAGCTGGTGGCGCGGTAATTGTTGACCCACACCGTGCCGGCCTTCAGGCGCTCGGTCACGTACAGCGCGCGGTGCAGGCTGCGCGTCCAGACCGCCCCGGCCAGGCCGTAGAGAATGTCGTTGCCGATGCGGATGGCGTCGGCCTCGTCCTTGAAGGGGATGACGCACAGCACCGGGCCGAAGACTTCCTCCTGGGCGATGCGCATGCGGTTGTCCACGCCGGTGAAGATCGTGGGCTCGATGAACTGGCCCGCGCCCAGGTCGCCGCGCGCCTTGCCGCCCAGCACGCAGCGCGCGCCTTCTTCGCGCGCGATGCGGATGTAGTCCAGGATCTTCTCGAATTGCGGCCGGGTCGAGATCGGGCCGATCTGGGTGTCGGGCAGGGTCGGATCGCCCAGCCTGGCCTTGCCGACGAAATCGACCAGGCGCCGGATCAATTCGTCGTGGATGCCTTCCTGCACCAGCACGCGCGAACCGGCCTGGCAGCTCTGGCCGGACGCGGCGAAGATCCCCGACACGACGCCCTTGACCGCCTGGTCCAGGTCCGCGTCGTCGAAAATGATGTTGGGCGATTTGCCGCCCAGTTCCAGGGTGACGGTCTTGAGGTTGCGCGCAGCGGCTTCGTAGATGCGCTTGCCGGCCAGCTCGCCGCCGGTAAAGCCGATGTGGGCCACGTCGGGATGCGACACGAGCGGTTCGCCGACCTCGGCGCCGAAACCCGTCACGACATTGACGACGCCGGGCGGGAAGCCCGCCTGCTCGAACAGCGCGGCGAATTCCAGCATCGAGGCCGAGGTGAATTCCGAGGGCTTGACGACCGCCGTGCAGCCGGCCGCCAGGGCCGGCGCCAGCTTCCAGCTGGTCAGGGTCAGGGGGGAATTCCAGGGCGTGATGATCGCCACCACGCCCTTGGCCTCGTAGCGGGTGAAGGTGAAGACCCCGGCCTTGTCGGTGGGGATGACCTTGCTTTCGACCTTGTCGGCCAGGCCGGCGTAGTAATGGAAGTATTCGCCCATGTAGCGCACCTGGGCGACGACCTCGGAAGACAGCTTGCCGTTGTCGCGCTGTTCGATTTCCGCCAGACGCGGGGCGTGTTCGATGACGAGGTCCGCCAGCCGGCGCAGCAGCTGGCCGCGGCGGGTGGCAGTCAGGCCGCCCCACGGGCCCTCGAAGGCCGCCCGGGCGGCGGCCACGGCGGCGGCCACATCCGCCGCATTGCCGCGCGCGATGCGCGCCCAGGCCTGTCCGGTATAGGGGTTGTCCGTGTCGAAATAATCGCCGGACGCGGGCGGCGCACCGGCGCCGTTGATGAAATGGTCGTAGTGGGGCAGGGACATGACGGTTTCCACCTTGTCTGGTATCAAATGGGATGTGCCGCGTTCACGGTCCGGGCGGCCGGACGCGCACGGCGCGGCCTGCGCGGGCGGCCTCGCGGATGGCTTCGACCACCCGCAGGTTCTGCACGCCATCGCGCACGCCGACCAGGGGCCGGACTTCGCCCCGGATGACCGCGGCGAAATGTTCGATCTGCGCGGCCAGGGGGTCCTGGCGCCGCAGGTCGAGCACCTGTGTCCGGAAGGGTTTCCACCACGAGCGGTCGACCTGGCCGTCATACGAGCGCAGGCGCATCGTGGGAATGGCCAGCGAGCCCAGGGTGCCCGCCAGGACGTAGCAGTCCTCGTCGGGATAGGCGCTGTAGGACCGGTCTTCCTGAGAGGTCTGTTCCCAGCTGCGCGGCGAGGCCGCGGTGTCCGAGAGCAGGAAGGTCCCGAGGACGCCGCTGTCGAAGCGCAGGCCGATCGCCGCGGTGTCCTCGACCTCGAATCCCCGGGTGGCGTCCGAGACCGCGGCCTGGACCTCGACGATCTCGCCGCACAGGGCGCGCAGATTGTCGATCTCGTGGATCATGTTGATCAGGATGGGCCCGCCGCCCGGCTGGCGGCGCCAGGGCGCCTCGGTGAAGTAATCGTCCGGCTTGCAGAACAGGGCGCTGCCCATCACCGCCACCAGCCGGCCCAGGCGGCCGCCGCGCACGACCTCGCGGGCCAGGGCCATGATGGGGCTGTGCGCCCGATGGTGGCCGACCAGGAGGGGCGTGTCGGACCGGTCCGCCGCCCGGACGAGCCGTTCGCCGGCCTCGAGGGTGTGCGCGACGGGCTTTTCGATCAGCGCGGGCACCCCGGCGGCCAGGCAGGCCAGCGCCTGGTCGACGTGCAGGGCGTTGGGCGTCCCGATGATGACGCCGTCGGGCCGATCCGATTCCAGAAGCCGCCCGAGATCCGGGTAATGGGGCACGCCCGCCTCGCGCGCCAGGTCCTGAGCCCCGGGCGAGGGGTCGACCACCGCCGACAGCGCGCACGACGGACTGGCCCCCAGGCGCAGCATGTGCTGGCGCCCGATCCGGCCGGCGCCGAGCACGGCGATCCTGAGCCTGTGTGTCGTCATGGTCTGACACTCCGCAGTGGGTTGTTTGTTCTCTTCAATAGAATCATATTCTGCTGAATAGAATTAAACAAACCAGGGTAATCACCTAGGAAATACTGTTTGACGCAGTTCGGAACCGAATTCTATTCTATTGCGAAAATATGTACGAACCAGTACATACATTCTGGAAATCCTTCATGCGCCCGGAAAACGAAACTCCCGCCCTGCTGCTCGGCCTGATCGGCGAGGGCATCGGCGAATCCCTGAGTCCCACCCTCTACGAGGCCGAAGCCGCCCGGCACGGACTGCTCTGCATCTATCAGCGGATCGATCTGGACGAGCTCGGACTGGGGCCGGCGGACCTGCCCGCGCTCCTGACCGCGGCCGAACGCTTCGGCTTCGCCGGACTGAACATCACCCATCCCTGCAAACAGGCCGTGATCCCCCACCTGGACGAGCTGTCCGACGAAGCGCGCACCCTGGGCGCGGTCAACACCGTCGTCCTGCGCGGCGGCCGGCGCATCGGCCACAACACCGACCACTACGGGTTCTCGCAAAGCCTGCGCGAAAAGCTGGGGGCGCGGGAACCGGGCCACGTGGTCCAGCTGGGGGCGGGCGGCGCGGGCGCCGCGGTGGCCGACGCCATCCTCCGCCTGGGCGCGCGCAGCCTGACCCTGTTCGACCAGGCGGCCGAACGCGCCGAATCCCTGGCCCAGGCCCTGCGGACGCGCTTTCCCGGCATCCCGGTGGACGTCGGCGACGATCCGGCCCCGGCCATGCGCCGCGCCGACGGCCTGATCAACGCGACCCCGGTGGGCATGCGCAAGCACCCCGGCACGCCGATCCCGCCGGCGCTGCTGGAGCCGCGCCACTGGTTCTCCGAGATCATCTATTTCCCCCTGGAAACGGAACTGCTGCGCATCGCGCGCGCAAAGGGCTGCCACACGATCGACGGGCTGGGCATGGTCGTGCACCAGGCGGCCCGGGCCTTCGAGCTCTACACCCACGGCCTGGCGGCCGACGCGCAGCGCATGGCGCGGCATGTGGCCAGGGTCCTGGAACAGCGCGCCGCCGCCCAGGCCCCTCACGCCCATTCCGCCTGAATGCAAGGAACCCCCATGAAGAAATTCATCGACCACTGCATGCACGGCCTGTCCTTTCTCCTCGTCATCCTGCTGGCGGTGATGGTGATCCTGGTCTTCGGCAACGTCGTGCTGCGCTACGGCTTCAACTCCGGCATCCTCGTCTCCGAAGAACTGTCCCGCTGGCTGTTCATCTGGACCACCTTCCTGGGCAGCATCATCGCCATGCGGGAAAACGGCCACCTCGGCTCCAATTTCATCGTCCGCGCCTTCCCGCCCGCGGGCCGGCGCATCGCCCTGTTCCTGGGCCGTCTGCTCATGCTGTACATCTGCTGGCTGCTGTTCCAGGGCTCGCTGGAACAGACCCAGATCAACCTGTCGGTCGCGGCCCCGATCACGGGCCTGTCCACCGCCTGGGTCTATGGCAGCGGCCTCGTGTTCAGCGTTGCCGCCGGGCTGGTCCTGCTGGGCGATCTCTATACCCTGGCCACCGGATCCATGGAATCCGTAGACAACTACATCAAGGAAGACGGAGAAGACGCATGATCCTGACGACCTTTCTCGTCGCGCTGCTGGGCGCCATGGCCATCGGCATCCCCATCGCCTTCGCCCTGCTGATTTCCGGCGCCGCCCTGATGTGGCAGCTGGACCTGTTCGACGCGCAGATCCTGGCACAGAACCTGATCAACGGCGCCAACAGCTTTCCGCTGCTGGCCGTGCCCTTCTTCATGCTGGCCGGCGAAATCATGACCGTCGGCGGCCTGTCGCGGCGGATCGTCGATTTCGCCATGGTCCTGGTGGGCCACGTCAAGGGCGGCCTGGGCTACGTGACCATCATCACCGCCTGCCTGATGGCCGCGGTGTCGGGGTCCGCCGTGGCCGATGCGGCCGCCATGACCGCCCTGCTGCTGCCGATGATGGTCGCCGCCGGCCACGACCGCAAACGCTCCGCCGGCCTGATCGCATCGGCCGGCATCATCGCGCCGGTGATCCCGCCCAGCATCGGCCTGATCATCTTCGGGGTGGCCGCCAACGTCTCGATCTCCAAGCTCTTCATGGCCGGCATCTTCCCCGGCCTGATGATGGGCGTCGCGCTGTGGGCGACGTGGTTCTATCTGGTACGCCGTGAAAACATCACACCCCAGCCGCGCAAGAGCCTCAAGGACATCGCCAAGGCCGCGCGCGAGGCCAGCTGGGCGCTGGGCATGCCGGTGATCATCATCGTCGGGCTGCGCATGGGCGTGTTCACGCCCACCGAAGCCGCCGTGGTCGCCGCCGTCTATTCCTGGTTCGTCTC
>CBFGXR010000028.1:0-12193 GCA_965652675.1 uncultured Castellaniella sp. | reverse complement strand
CGGTGATCGGCGCGGTCAACGGCCTGTGCCTGGGCGGAGGCATGGAAATGCTGGGTGGCTGCGATCTGGTGGTCGCCGCCGAGCACGCGCGCTTCGGCCTGCCGGAGACGCGGGTTGGCCTGGCTGCCTCGGGCGGCGGCATGTTGCAGCGCCTGCCGCGGGAAATCGCCCTGAAGCACGCCATGGCGCTGGTGCTCACGGGCAAGCCCATCCCGGCGCAAGAAGCCTGGCGGATCGGCCTGATCAATGAAGTGGTGCCAGCCGGCCAGGTGATGACGCGGGCCCGCGAACTCGCCGAGGAAATCCTCGCCTGCGCCCCGCTGGCCGTCATGGCTTCCAAGCAGGCCATGCTGCAGAGCCTGGACGTGGCCGATCTGGCCTCGGTCATGCATGAAAACTACCCGCTCCTGCAGCGGATGCTGGCCAGCAACGATGCGGTCGAGGGCCCGAAAGCCTTTGCGGAGAAACGCAAGCCGAACTGGAGCGGGACGTAGGCCCGGAGGCTCAGTCCCGCGCACGGAGCACATGACCGGTGGTCCCGTCCGATATCCCGGGGCCGCCTGACAGCGGTTTCATCTTTCCCTGCCTGATGATCATGGAGACAAGAACATGCACAAGCCCATCGCATTGACCCGGCGCTTCGCCCTCGCCACCGCCATGGTGGCCGGCCTGGCCTTTTCCGCTCATGCCGCGGAAACCGTGAAAGTGGCGCAAATCGTGGAGCTGACAGGCCCCGGTACCACCGCCGGAACCAACTACCGGAACGGCGCGAACCTGGCCATCAAGGAAATCAACGCGGCCGGCGGCATCCTGGGCCGCCGGATCGTGGCCACCTCGGCCGACACTCAGACCAACCCGGGCATCGCCAAGGCGCTGGCCCAGAAGGCCATCGACGATGACGCCTTCGTCGTGTTCGGCCCGGTGTATTCCGGCTCCATCATGGTCAGCATGGCCACGACCGAGGCCGCGAAGGTGCCCAATTTCATCGGCGGCGAGGCGGCGGCCATCACCCAGCAGGGCAACCCCTACGTTTTCCGGGCGAGTCTGACGCAGTCCGACGCCATGCCCAAGGTTGCGCGCTACCTGGACGGCCGCAAGGACATCGACAGCATCGCTGTCCTGTTCGTGAACAACGATTTTGGCAAGGGCGGGCGCGACGCCATCATCGAGGCCCTGGGGAAGACCCGGGTGAAGGTCGTGGCCGATATTTCCACATCCGTAGGCCAGGTGGATTTCAGTTCGGCCGTGCTCAAGGCCCAGCAGAGCAACGCCGATGCCGCCTTCGTCTATCTGAACGAAGAGGAGTCCGCCCGGCTGCTGCGCGAGTTCAAGAAGCAGAACTGGGGCAAACCCATCATTGGCGAGTCGACGCTGGTCAATCAGAAAGTCATCGAACTGGCCGGTCCCGCCGCCGAAGGCGCGGTGGCCCACGTGGGTCTGACCGTCGATGCGCCCAACCCCGAGATGCGGCGTTATGCCAAGGCCTTCCAGGACGCCTATGGCTATACCTCGGATCACAATGCGCTCAAGGGTTACACCAGCGTCTACCTGTTCAAGGCGGGGGTCGAGAAGGCCGGCAAGTTCGATCGCCAGGCGGTGGCGGACGCTCTGCATGGCCTGCATGTTTCGGTCAAGGACAATCCGGGCGTGTTGATGGACGTCGCCATCGACGACAAGGGCGATCTGGACCGCGAGAGCTTTCTGGTCGAAGTGGTCGACGGCCACCAGAAAGTGACCCGGATACTGCCGCCGCTGTCGGCGGGGAAATAAAGGGATTGCACATGGATCTGAATCTCACGTCCGAGCAGGTCATGCTCGTCGATACCGTCAGAAAGTTCGTCGAGCGGGAACTGCTGCCGCTCGAGGAGGGCATCGAGGAAAAGGGCCGTCTGGAACCTGATCTGGCGCGCGCCCTGTTCGAGAAGTCGCGGGCCAACGGCATGTACGCCATGAACATCCCGGAGGAATTCGGCGGCGGGGGGCTTTCGGCGCTGGACACCATGCTGGTCGAGGAGCAGTTCGGCCACGCCAAGGATATCCTCATCCGGCGGGCCTTCGGCAATGTGTACGAGGTTCTGCTGGGCGCCAATGACGCCCAGCGAGACCGCTGGCTGCTGCCGACCGTGCGGGGCGAACGGACCTGCTCGATCGCGATCACGGAACCCGGGGCGGGTTCCGACGCCGCCGCGATCCGTACACGGGCCGTGCGGCGCGGCGACGGCTGGGTGCTCACCGGCAACAAGCATTTCATCAGCGACGGCGAATTCTCGGACTTCTTCATCGTGTCCGCGGTGACCGACCCGGATGCGGGCGCGCGCGGGATCTCGCTGTTCCTGGTCGACAAGCATCTGCCTGGCCTGGTGGTGGGCCGCGACCAGAAAATGATGGGCCTGACGGGCACCAGCCACGTCGAGCTGCATTTCGACGGCGTGGCCCTGGAGGACGGCTGCCTGCTGGGTGTCGAGGGGACGGGATTCGGCCAGATTCTGGCCACCCTGGGTCGGGTGCGCCTGGCCCAGGTGTGCGCGCGGGCGGTGGGCAAGGCCACCCGCCTGCTGAACATGATGGTGTCCTACGCCAACGAACGCGAACAGTTCGGCCAGGCCATCGGCGGCTTTCAGATGATCCAGCAGATGCTCGCCGACAGCGCCATCGAGATCAATGCCGCCCGCTGGCTGGTGTGGGACGCGGCCAGGGACATCGACAACGGCAAGGACCCGCGCGAAAAGATTTCGATGGCCAAGGTCTATGCCTCGGAAATGCTGGGGCGCGTGGCCGACCGCGCGGTACAGGTCCACGGAGGCATGGGCTATTGCGCCGACCTGCCCGTCGAGCGCCTCTATCGCGATGCGCGGATCTTCCGTATTTTCGACGGCACGTCCGAGATCCACCGCGGCGTCATCGCCCGCAGCCTGGCCAGGCACGGCGAGGCTTTGTACGGGACGGCCTGAGTCTTCAGGGGGTCAGGAGGCGGCGCGCGCCCTCGATGCAGCGGCGGGCCCATTCCTCGTGGCCCAGAGCCTGGACCTGCTCGTTGTTGGGGATTTCGAGGGAATAGGGGATGGCCGGCAGAGCGCCCAGAATCTGGCGGATGTCGATTCCGCCTTCGCCCGGGACGAGGCGCTCGTCCCGGGCGGTGTGGATCAGTCCCTCGACGGTGTCGGGGATTTCGGCCGCCGCGTCGCAGACCTGGGCGAAGCGGAACCATTCGCGCGGCAGTGTGCGCAGTTCGTCCACGCTGTCGCGCGAGCGGTTGAAGTGCAGGGTGTCGACGACGATGCCCGCGTTGGGGCGGCCGGCGGCGCGCACCACGTCCGCCGCGGCCCGGAGGTTCGGGGTTTCCGTCCAGCTCGGGTATTCCAGGCCGATGTTCAGGCCCAGGGGGCGGGCCATGTCGCACAGACGCGTGAAGCGGTCCGTCGCGCGTGCGCGGTCCGGGTCCGGCAGCTGAGTCAGGATGTGTTGCGCGCCCAGCGCCGCCGCCGTGTCGAGCACCGGGGCGTAGGTCTCGGGCTCGATTTCGGGCGGCATGCGGGCGAGTTCGATGTCCAGCACGCGGACGCCGGTGTCTTTGAGCAGGGCCTGCACCTCGGCCAGCATGGCCGGGTCGTGCTGCAACGCGAACACGTGTTCCGTGGGGGTCACGGCGGTCAGCCGCAGGCTGACGAAGTCGTAGCCGGTGCGGTGGGCGATGCGGATCATGTCCATGGGCGAACAGGTCAGCACCGTGAGATGGGCAAGTGAGAACTGAAGAGCCATTGCGAGAACCCTGAAGGCCAAAGTTTACTTAATATAGAACTCTATTCTAAAAGACGCAACATCAAAATGGAATTGAGTTCTGTAAAACAGGGGGCTGGTTTACACGGAGAAATCCGCACCGTATTCTTAGCCCCTTTTGGCACGTGCAGAGAGTCCGCGATGAGCGACCGCTACGCCGTCATCGGCAATCCGATATCCCAATCGAAATCCCCCATCCTGCACACGGCGTTTGCGCGGCAGTTCGGCCATGATCTTCAGTACGAGAAGCTCATGGCCACCCACGAGAACTTCGTCGAGACCGTGCGGCGGTTCATCGGTGAGGGTGGCAAGGGCATGAATGTCACGGCGCCGTTCAAGCTCGCCGCGCTGGAATTCGCGGATACTTTGTCCGATCGGGCGCGTGCCGCCCAGGCCATCAACACGCTCAAGTTCGGCACCGAAGGTGTTCATGGCGACAACACGGACGGCGTGGGCCTGGTCAGCGACATCCGAGACCGCCTGGGAGTCGATCCGGAAAACCGCCGGATTCTCATCATCGGCGCGGGCGGCGCGGCGCGCGGCATCCTGCAGCCGCTGCTCGAGGCCGGGCCGGCCCATCTGCTGCTGGTCAATCGCACCGAACGCAAGGCGCACGAACTGGCGCAGGCCTGCGGCGCGGCCGGGGGGATCGTCGCGGCCGGTCCGTTGAGCGCGATCGAGGAAGGCGCGTTCGACATCATCATCAATGCCACTTCCGCCAGTCTCAGCGACGTCCATTTGCCTCTGGAGCGCGGGGTCTTCGCCCCGGATGCCCTGGCCTACGACCTGGTGTATGGCAGAGGCGATACCGCCTTCATGAGTGATGCCCGGCGGCTGGACGCGGCCCGGGTGTCGGACGGACTGGGCATGCTGGTCGGCCAGGCGGCGGAATCCTATCGCCTGTGGTTCGGCTGTCGGCCCGACGTGGAGCCCGTCATGGCCATGCTGCGGTAGGCGAGGCCCGGCCCGCCGCTCGTCTGTTTCCCGGGTTTTCCTGACGATTCCCGGGTTCTTGCGTGGTCCCGCACCACCACATACACTATTAGAACCTGGTTCTAAAGTATAGGGTGGTGTCGTGGAGATCTTCGAGGAGCCCAAGGTCGACTGTCATGTGCACATCGTCGATCCGCGGCGCTTCCCCTATGACAGGGATACCCCCTACCGGCCGGCCGGCCAGGAAATCGGTACGGCTGCGCAGTTTCGCGCCGTCATGCAGGCATACGGTGTGCGGCACGCGCTGCTGGTAGGGCCGAATTCGGGCTACGGCTTCGACAATCGCTGCATGCTCGACGCGATCGAGCATGGCGAAGGCCGGTTCCGGGGAGTCGGGGTCGTGCCCAACGACGTATCGTCCGCGCGGCTCGCCGAACTCAAGGCGCGCGGTGTCCTGGGCGTCACGGTGAACGTTTCCCTGACGGGGGTCGACCATTTCAGCGATGCCGACCCCCTGTTCAATCGGCTGGCCGATCAGGACATGTTCGCCCAGATCCAGTATGAGAAGCATCAGCTGATCGGCCTGCTGCCGCTGATCGGGCGCACCCGTACCCGGCTGCTGATCGATCATTCGGGCCGCCCCGATGTCGCGGCCGGGTTGAATCAGCCCGGGTTCCAGGCGCTGCTGCGACTGGCCGGCTCCGGCCGGGCGTTCGTGAAACTGTCGGGCATGTCCAAGTTTTCCGCCGTATCCTGCCCGTTCGGCGATGCGCGGCCTTATCAGCGGGCCCTGCTCGACGCTTTCGGCCCGGAAGGATGCCTGTGGGCTTCGGACTGGCCGCATCTGAAGGCCCCCGAGCGCCTGGATTACGGCCCCCTGCTCTTGCTGGCCCAGGACCTGATGCCTGATGCCCGGGTGCGGCATCAGGTCATGTGGGAGACGCCTCGCCTCCTCTTTGGATTCGGGGATTGATCCCCCTCACTTCACATATGCAGACCTCATCATGACCGACCGCTATGCCGTCATCGGCAACCCCGTGGCGCAATCCAAGTCCCCGATCCTGCAGGCGGCCTTCGCGCGCCAGCTGGGTCACGACATGAGCTACGAGGCCATGCTCGCGACCGCCGATACCTTTCACGAGACGGTGCGCCGGTTCATCCGCGAGGGCGGCAAGGGCATGAACGTCACGGCGCCGTTCAAGCTCGACGCGCTCGATCTGGCCGACGAACTGTCGGCGCGCGCGCGCGCCGCCCAGGCCATCAACACGCTGAAATTCGACGACGGCGGCGTGTACGGCGACAACACCGATGGCGCCGGGCTGGTCAACGACATCCAGGAACGCCTGGGCGTGCCCCTGAAGGGCCGCCGCCTGCTGGTCATCGGCGCGGGCGGGGCGACCCGGGGGATCTTCCTGCCGCTGCTCGAAACGCAGCCGGCCTATTTTCTGGTGGTGAACCGCACGGACTGCAAGGCGCGTGCGATCGTCGGCGACCATGCCGAACGGGACAAGGTCGAGGCCGGGCCGATCAAGCTCGCCGCCGGCGGCCGGTTCGACGTCGTGATCAACGCCACCTCGGTCAGCCTGACGGGCGATCGGCTGCCCTTGCCCGAGGATCTCTTCGCGGAAGGCTCCCTGGCCTATGAACTGGCCTACAACAAGGGGCACACGGCCTTCATGGCGGATGCCATCGCGGGCGGCGCGGCGCGGATTTCCGATGGACTGGGCATGCTGGTGAGCCAGGCCGCCGAAGGCTTCCTGCTGTGGCGCGGCGTGCGCCCGGACATTTCCGAGGCCATGGACTTGTTGCGCAATAAATAAAACTCGATTCTAAAAACAAGTTGCGTTAAACAAAATTCTGTTCTAAAGTTTGGGCGTGATCATCCAATGACCGGCATGAGACGAGGAACGGAATGGCAAAGGCCCTGGCGGGTATCCGCGTACTGGATCTGACGAATGTCCTGGCGGGGCCGTTCTGTGCCTATCAGTTCGCGCTGCTGGGTGCCGAGGTCATCAAGGTCGAAGTGCCCGGCGCGGGGGATCTCGCCCGCCAGCTGGGCGCCGACGCCGAACTCAACGGCCGCGGCATGGGGGCGTCCTTCCTGGCCCAGAACGGCGGCAAGCGCTCCATCACCCTGAACCTGAAATCCGCTTCAGGCCGGGACGTCCTGCGCCGCCTGGTCGAGTCCGCGGACGCCCTGATCGAAAACTTCCGGCCCGGCGTGATGGACCGTCTGGGTGTGGGGTACGACGCGCTCAAGGCGGTCAATCCCAGGCTCGTCTATTGCGCCATTTCCGGTTTCGGCCAGCACGGGCCCATGCGCCACGCGCCCGCGTACGACCAGATCGTCCAGGGCCTGTCGGGCGTGATGAGCATCACCGGCACCGAGGACTCGGCGCCGCTGCGCGTGGGCTATCCGATGGCCGACACCATCGGCGGGATCACCGCGGCGTTCGCCGTGGCCAGCGCCCTGGTGCGCCAGCAGCGCACCGGCGAGGGCGATTTCATCGACGTCTCCATGCTGGATTCCACCATCGTCACCATGGGGTGGGTCGTTTCCAATTACCTGATCGCGGGCGTGGAGCCGCGCCCCATGGGCAACGAGAACTTCACGGCGGTGCCTTCCGGCACCTTCAGGACGGGCGACGGTCCCCTGAACATCGCCGCGAACAAGCAAGAACAATTCGAGGCGCTGATGGACGCGATCGGCCGCCCCGAACTGAAGGCCGATCCGCGATTCGCCGCGCGCGAGAACCGGAAGCGAAACCGGGCCGCGCTGACGGTCGAGATCGAACGCGCCCTGGGCGAAAAATCCGCCCGGGACTGGGAAGGCATCCTGTCGGGCATCGGCGTGCCTTCCGGACGGGTCCTGAGCGTGCCGGACGCGCTGGCCCATCCCCAGATCGTCGAGCGGGCCCTGCTCCGGCGGTTCGACGACGTGCCGGGCGTGGACCGGCCGATCGAACTGGTCCGGGCCGGGTTCAAGATGGCCGGCGGCAGCCCCGACGTCGAATCGCCGCCGCCGGCGCTCGGCCAGCACACGGATCCGATCCTGGCGGAACTGGGCTACGCGCCGGACGAGATCGCGCGGCTGCGCGAGGAACGGGCGGTCTAGGAAGGAAAAGGACGAAGCATGACGGCACGACAGCACGACGATCGCGTGGACCAGGCCAGCCGGTGGTGGGCCACGGACATCATCGATATCCAGCCCGGCGAGATCCGCATTCGCGGCTACGAAATCCAGGACCTGATCGGCCGGATCGGCTTTCCGGAGATGATCTGGCTCATGCTGCGGGGCGAACTGCCGGGCAAGGCCCAGGCGGCGCTGCTCGAGGCCGCGCTGGTCTCGTCCGTCGACCATGGCCCGCATGCGCCCTCCATCGCGATCTCCCGCATGGCGATCAGCTGCGGCGTCGATCTGAACGGCGCCATGGGTTCGGCGGTCAACGTCCTGGGCGACATCCACGGCGGCGCGGGCCAGCAGTGCATGGAGATCTACCAGGACAGCCGGGCGCGCGCCGCGCGCGGCGAAGTCCGGCCCGTGAAGGCCGCGCTGGACGCGTATCGGGCCGTGCACGGCAAGATCGTGCCCGGGTTCGGGCATCGCTTCCACCCGCGCGATCCGCGCGCCAAGCGGCTGCTGGCCCTGGTCGACGACGCCGTCGCCCAGGGCGTCGTGTCGGGCGAATTCGCCCGGATCGGACGCCAGGTCGAGGTCGTCCTGGAACAGGAAAAGGGTCGCCACATCCCCATGAACATCGATGGCGCGACCGCGGTGATCTATGCCGAACTCGGCTTCGCGCCGGAACTGGGGCGGGGGATCTTCATCCTGTCGCGCTCGGTCGGCATCCTGGCCCATGCCTGGGAACAGATGCGCGAAGGCCGGCGGATCAAGGGGCCCATGCCGCCTTCCATTCCGTACGCCTACACCGGACCGGAACGCGCCGAATTTCCCGAATGAATCGTCTCAGGAGACAAATTCCATGCAAGAACTCATTTCCCGGCAGCTGGTCCGTTATCTGGAAGAACGCGGCGTCGAACATGTCTTCGGCCTGTGCGGCCACACGAACATCGCCGTGCTGACGGAACTGGGCAAAAGCGCCATCCGCTTCGTCAATACGCGCCATGAGCAGATCGCCGCGCACGCCGCCGACGGCTATGCGCGGATGAAGAAAAAAGCGGCCGTGGTCCTCAGCCACCTCGGGCCCGGCCTGACGAACGCCGCGACCGGCGTGGCCAACGCCGCGCTGGATTCCATTCCCCTGGTCGTGATCGCCGGCGACATCCCCAGCCACTACTACGGCAAGCATCCGCACCAGGAAATCAACCTGCACGCCGACGCCGCGCAATGGGAGGTCTACCGGCCCTTCGTCAAGCGCGCCTGGCGCGTCGAGCGCCCGGACCTGTTCCCGGAAATCATCGAGAAGGCGTTCCAGCTGGCCGAGAGCGGCCGCCCGGGGCCGGTGCTGGTGTCGGTGCCCATGGACATCTTTTCCAAGGAAATCGACACCGCGCTGTTCGATCGTCTGCGCAGCCACACCAAACAACTGGAAAAGCCCTCGATCGACGACACCCTGGCCCGGCGCATCATCCGGGAACTGCTTGACGCCAAGCAGCCGGTGATCTACGCCGGTGGCGGGGTGATCCTGGCGGACGCCGCCCAGGAACTGGCCGAACTGGTCGACCATCTGGGCGTGCCGGTCGCCCACACGCTGATGGGCAAGGGCGTATTGCCGGACGATCATCCGCTGATCCTGGGCATGACCGGTTTCTGGGGCGCGCAATTCGTCAACGATGCCTGCCTCAACGCCGATCTGGTGCTGGGTCTGGGCACGCGCTTCGCCGAGGCCGACTGCAGTTCCTGGGAAAGCGAATACACCTTCCGCTTCCCCGGCACTCGCCTGATCCACATCGACATCGACCCGGCCGAAATCGGCCGCAACTATCCGGCGCAGATCGGCGCCGTGGCCGACCTGAAGCAGGCGCTCAATGTGCTGAACCGTGTGGCCCGCGAAATGCTGCCCCGGCCGCGCCGCGACGAATCGCTGCGCGCGCGCCTGGCGGCGCAGCGCAGCGAGTTCAGTGCCGGCAACGTCGAAGCCATCGAAAGCGATGCCTTCCCGATGATGCCCGAGCGCATCCTGGCCGACGTCCGCGCAGTCCTGCCGCGCGACGCCATCATCACGACCGACGTGGGCTGGAACAAGAACGGCGTGGGCCAGCAGTTCCCCGTCTACGTGCCCGGCAGCATCCTCACGCCCGGCGGCTATGCCACGATGGGTTTCGGCGCGCCCGGCGCCCTGGGCGCCAAGCTGGCCTGCCCGGACCGCGTGGTGGTGTCGCTGGTGGGCGACGGCGGCTTCGGCCAGAATCCCGCCCTGCTGGCGACCGCGGTCGAAGAAGACATCCCCGTCGTGTGGGTCGTGATGAACAACTGCGCCTTCGGCACGATCGCGGGGCTGCAGAAGGCGCATTACGGCACGACCACCGGTACGGTCTTTTCCAAGGACGACAAACCCTACACGCCGGATTACGCAGCGATGGCGCGCGCCTATGGCGCGGAAGGCGTTCAGATCCAGGACGCTTCAGAATTCAAGAATGCACTCGCGCATGCTATAAGCAGCAAGAAACCTTTCGTCATCGATGTTCTGATGCGCAACAACCCGGTCCCCACGTCCGGACATTGGAACATCCTCGACATCTATTCGCCGGGCAAGAAGATTTCCCACGTCAGCGTAGATTGACGCAAACGGCTCGGCGCCACGCGTTGCATTACCCAAGGAGACAAACATGAAGACACTGACCCTGTTCAAGAAAATTGCCCTGGCGGGCGCGCTGGCTGCGGCCGCCGGGGGGATGGCCGTGCCGGCGATCGCCGCCGACACCGTCAAGATCGCCGAGGTCGTCGAACTGACCGGTCCCGGCACGACCGCGGGCACCAACTTCAAGAACGGCGCGGACCTGGCCATCAAGGAGATCAACGCGGCCGGCGGCATCCTGGGCCGTCAGATCGAGGTGACCTCGGCCGACACGCAGACCAACCCCGGCATCGCCAAGGGCCTGTCCCAGAAAGCGATCGACGATGACGCCTTCGCCGTGTTCGGCCCGGTGTTCTCGGGTTCGATCATGGTCAGCATGGCCACGACCGAAGCGGCCGGTGTGCCCAACTTCATCGGCGGCGAGGCTGCGGCCATCACCGAAAAGGGCAACCCTTACGTCTTCCGGACCAGCCTGACCCAGGCCGATGCCATGCCCAAGGTGGCGCGCTATCTCGACGGCCGCCCGGACATCAACAGCGTGGCCGTGATCTTCGTGAACAACGACTTCGGCAAGGGCGGGCGCGACGCCATCATCGAGGCGCTCAAGAGCACCCATGTGAAGGTCGTCGAAGACATTTCGACCAGCACCGGCCAGGTGGACTTCAGTGCGGCCGTGCTCAAGGCCAAACAGAGCAACGCCGACGCGATCTTCGCCTACCTGAACGAAGAAGAGTCCGCCCGCCTGCTGCGCGAACTCAAGAAGCAGGGCTGGGACAAGCCGGTCATCGGCGAGACCACGCTCACGGGCCAGAAGGTCATTGAACTGGCGGGTCCCGCCGCCGAGGGCGCCATCGCCCACGTCGGCCTGACGGTGGATGCGCCCATCCGTGGCATGAAAAAGTTCAGCGAGGATTTCCAGAAGGCCTATGGCTACGTGTCGGATCATAACGGGATCAAGGGCTACACCGGGATCTACATCCTCAAGGCGGCCATCGAGAAGGCCGGCAAGTTCGACCGCGAACTGGTGACCAAGACCCTGCATGGCATCCACATCTCGACCAAGGACCATCCGGGCGTTCTGATGGACGTCTCGATTGACGACAAGGGTGATCTGGACCGCGAAAGCTTTCTGGTGCAGGTGGACAACGGCCGCCAGAAAGTCAGGGAAATCCTGCCGCCCCTGGGCAAGAAATAAATCGGCATAGGCACCTCTCCCGGACGTCCTCCGGGGGAGGGCATATGAGGCGCATTACAAGGGCCTTGCCCTGCGGGGCGGGGCCAAACCAGTGATTGTCGAGATGGCAGACTTCATTCAACTCATTATTTCCGGGATGGCCACCGGGGCGATCTATGCCCTGGCCGCCCTCGGATTCACCTTGCTATGGCAAGCCTCCGGGACGATCAACTTCGCCACGGGCGAGTTCGTCATGCTGCCGGCATTCTCGATGCTGGCCTTCCAGTCGCTGGGCCTGCCCCTGCTGGTGAGCTTTCTGCTCACGCTGGTGGTCGCCACCGTCGTGCTGGGCTACGGCTTCAAGCGGGCCATCGTCGATCCGATGCGCAGGTACGGCGTGATGCCCCTGGTCGTGGCCACGATCGGACTGGCGCTGATCATGCGCAGCGGCGTGCAGCTCTCGTTCGGCGCGCAGGCGCTGCCCTTCAAGAACATCTTCGGCTACGAGGTCTTCCGCTTCGCCGGCGTGAACGTATCCGCCGGCGACCTG
>CBFGXR010000027.1:0-12200 GCA_965652675.1 uncultured Castellaniella sp. | reverse complement strand
TGTCTTCCTGGCAGGGCGACACGGTGGCGCGCGCGGCGGCCGGACCTGGACCTGTCTTCGGCGCGGCGGCAGCTGAAGGCGAGGCCCCCGGAGCCGAAGCCTGCGCATCGCCGGAAGCCGACGCCGCATGGTCTTCCGGCAGGATCACCCGCGCCGGGTTGCCCACGGCGGTCGCCCCGGCGGGCACGGGCTTGATCACCACCGCGTTCGACCCGACCCGGGCGTGGGCGCCCACGGTGAAGCCGCCCAGGATCTGGGCGCCCGCGCCCACGACCACGCCTTCCTCCAGGGTGGGGTGGCGCTTTTCGCCCTTGTACAGCCGGGTGCCGCCCAGGGTGACGCCCTGGTAGATGGTGCAGTCGTCGCCGATCTCGGCGGTCTCGCCGATCACCACGCCGAAGCCGTGGTCGATGAACACGCGCCGGCCGATGCGCGCGCCGGGGTGGATCTCGATGCCGGTCAGCAGCCGCCCCAGATGGGACGTGAAGCGGCCCGCCCAGTACCAGCCGCGCCGCCACAGGCCGTGCGCCAGGCGGTGGACCAGGATGGCGTGCAGCCCGGGATAACAGGTCAGGATCTCGATGCGGCTGCGGGCCGCCGGATCGCGTTCGTGGATGCAGGCGATGTCTTCGCGAAGCTGATCAAACATGTGGGTCTGGGGCTCGGTCGTTCGGGGTCGAGGCCTGTCCGGCGCTGCGGATCATGGCGGTGCACAAGCCGCGCACCATGTCCACCTCGTCGGCGCTCAGCCGGTTGCGGGTCCACATCTGCCGCATGCGCGGCACGAGTTTTTTCGGATGCCGGGGATCCAGGAATCCCACGGCCACCAGGGCCTGCTCGAAATGATCCAGCATGGCCTGGACGCGTTCGCCGCTGGCCGGGTCCGATCCCGGGTCGTGACGGGCGTGGGTGTCGGGCAGGCGCGCCGCGCCGGCCAGGGGCAGCAGGGCATAGCGCATTTCCCAGGCGGCCAGTTGCAGCGCCTGGGACACGTTCAGCGAACTGTACGCCGGATTGGCCGGGATGTGGCAGACCCGCTGGCACAGGGTGATGTCCTCGTTGGACAGGCCGGTGCGTTCCGTGCCCAGGACGATGGCGATGCGCGCGTCCGGGCCGGCCAGTTCGGCGGCCGATTGCGCGGCGGCTTCGCGGATGTCGCAGGGCGGGGGGCCGATGGCCCGCGCCCGCGCCGTCAGGGCGAAGGCCAGGGTCGCGGACCCCAGCGCGTCGGCCAGGGTGGCGTGCATGCGGGCACGTTCCAGGATGTCGCCGGCCCCGCTCGCCAGGGCGAGGGCGTCGGGCTGGCGCAGGATGTCCGGGTCGGCGGGAGCCACCAGACGCAGGTCGTGGAAGCCCATGGTCTTGATCGCCCGGGCCGCCGAACCGACGTTGCCGGGGTGGCTGGGGCTGACCATGACGAAGCGCACCCGGTCGAAAAGTTCCGGGGTGCGGGGAGGGGTGTCGGAGGAAACTGGCGGAGTCATTTAAAATAGGGGCCTATTACCCGTGATCTTTGGAAACCTATGCACCCGATGCTCAACACCGCCATCAAGGCGGCACGCCGTGCCGGCGCCATCATCAACCGCGCCGGCCTCGACCTGGAACGCCTGAACGTGGCGCGCAAGGGGCCGAAGGACTACGTCACGGAAGTCGATCGGGCCGCCGAGGAATCCATCATCGACATTTTACGCACAGCCTATCCCGACCACGGCATTCTGGCCGAGGAATCCGGCCGCCTGCAGGCCGGCGGCGGCCAGTCGGGCGCGGAATTCCAATGGGTGATCGATCCGCTGGACGGCACCACGAACTTCATCCACGGCTTCGCGCACTATGCCGTGTCCATCGCGCTGATGCATCGCGGCCAGGCCGCGCACGCGGTGGTCTACGACCCCACGCGCAATGAAATGTTCACCGCCAGCCGGGGCAGCGGCGCCTTTCTGAACGACCGCCGGGTGCGGGTGTCCACCTGCCTGCGCTACCACGACGCCCTGCTGGCCTCGCACATTCCCCAGTCCACGGCGCTGCCGGCGACCTCGCCCTTCGTGCCGCTGCTGGCCGAATGCGCGGCGGCGCGGCGCACGGGCTCCACCGTCCTGGACCTGGCCTGGGTGGCCAGCGGCCGCCTGGACGGCTTCTGCGGCGTCGGGCTCAAGCCCTGGGACATGGCCGCCGGCAGCCTGCTGGTTCTCGAGGCCGGCGGCCTGATGGCCGATTTCCAGGGCGAGCAGGACTGGATGGAATCGGGCAACGTGCTGGCCGCGCCGCCCAAGATATTCGCGCAGATGATGTCTCATCTGCGCACCTGACGGGACATGATGATGGAATGGTTGCTGGATCCGGCAGCCTGGGTGGGGCTGTTCACCCTGATCGTCCTGGAAATCGTCCTGGGCATCGACAATCTGGTCTTCATCGCCATCCTGGTCGACAAGCTGCCGCCCAAGCAGCGCGACCGCGCCCGTGTCCTGGGCCTCAGCCTGGCGCTCGTCATGCGCCTGTTCCTGCTGACGCTGATGTCCTGGCTGGTGAAGCTCACCGAACCGCTGGTGCGCCTGGGCGACCTGTCGTTCTCCGGCCGCGACCTGATCCTGATCGTGGGCGGCTTCTTCCTGCTGTTCAAGGGCACCTTTGAACTGCATGACCGCATCGAAGGCCGCACCCAGCACGCCTCGGGTTCGCGCCTGCACGCCGGCTTCTGGGTGATCGTCACCCAGATCGTCATCCTGGACGCGGTGTTCTCCGTCGATTCGGTGATCACGGCCGTGGGCATGGTCGATCACCTGGCGATCATGATGGCGGCGGTGGTGATCGCCATGGGGATCATGCTGGTGGCGTCCAAGCCGCTGACCGCCTTCGTCAACGCCCACCAGACGGTCGTGATCCTGTGCCTGGGCTTTCTGCTGACGATCGGCTTCTCGCTGGTGGCCGACGGCTTCAGCTTCCACGTGCCCAAGGGCTATCTGTACGCCGCCATCGTGTTCTCGGTGCTGATCGAGAGCCTGAACCAATGGGCGCGGCGCAACGTGCGCCGGGCCGAATTGCGCCGGCCTCTGCGCGAACGCACCGCCGAGGCCGTGCTGTTGATGCTGGGCCGCAAGCCCTCGACCGGCCCCGAACCCGAGGACGGCGAGGACGCGCCGCCGCCGGTCGAGGCCTTCGGCGACGAGGAACGCAACATGGTCAGCGGCGTGCTGACGCTCAGCGACCGCAACGTGCATTCCGTGATGACGCCGCGTACCGACGTGTCCTGGATCAACCTGGATGCGCCGGTCGACGACCTGCGCGCCCAACTGATCCGCGAACCGCACAGCTTCTTTCCGGTGTGCCGGGGCACCCTGGACGAGGTCGTGGGCGTGGGCCGCGCCAAGGACCTGCTGCTGGACCTGCTGGAACACGGCGGCATCCGCGAAACCCGGCTGCGCGAGCCCATCATCGTGCACGAGACCATCCCCATCCTGCGGCTCATGGAAACGCTCAAGCGTTCGCACGGGCTGCTGGTGCTGGTGGCCGACGAGTTCGGCTCCATCGTCGGCGTGGTGACGCCGATCGACATCTTCGAGGCCATCGCCGGCGAATTCCCCGACGAGGACGAAGCCCCCGACATCATCGACCAGGGCAACGGCCGCTGGCGCGTGGACGGCGCCGCCGACCTGCACCACCTGGAACAGGTCCTGCACACTGACGGGCTGGTGGACGAGCACGAGGAATACTCCACCATCGCGGGCTATCTGCTGAGCCGTTTCGGGCGCCTGCCCGACGTCGGCGACCACTGTGAACTGGCCAGCGGCTACGGCGGATTCCGCTTCACTGTCGCCGCTTTGGAAGGGCGGCGGATCTCTGCCGTCCAGATCGACAGCCTGGATCCGTTCGATCCCGAGGCTGATCCGCAGGATTGAAGGCGGCGCCTTAAATCTGTTTCAGCTGTATTCCGGTCGCGTCGATCTCGATCCAGCCCCCCCGCGGGGGCGGGTCGCGGTCGCATTCCCAATCCGGCAGTACATAACGCCGCGCCGCGCGGCCGTCCAGGTCCAGCGCATGGACGGCGGGCCGGTGCGTGTGGCCGTGGATCAGGACGTCGCATCCGGCGGCGCGCAGCGCCCGGGCGACGGCGGCGGGGTTCACGTCCATGATCGCCATCGATTTAACCTGGCGGGCCTGCCGGCTGCGGGCGCGCGCGCGGGCGGCGACGGCGCGCCGCAGGCCCAGCGGCAGGGCCAGGAACACGTGCTGGATCCAGGGCGTGCGGACGATGCGGCGGAAGCGCTGGTAGGCCAGGTCGTCGGTGCAGAATTCGTCGCCGTGGGCCAGCAGGACCGGACCGGCGTCGGTGTCCAGGACGACGGGCGTGTCCAGCAGCCGGGCGCCCAGCGCGTCGGCCAGGGCGCGGCCCATCAGGAAATCGCGGTTGCCGTGCGCCAGCCACAAGGGGATGGCGCCGGCGGTGACGCGCAGTTCATGCAGCGCGGCGGCCAGCCAGGCGGGCGGTTCGCGCAGGGCGTGATCGTCGCCGATCCAGGCGTCGAAAATGTCGCCGCACAGGATCAGGGTGTCGGCATGGCGCCGGGCCCGATCCAGGAAATCGTAGAAGGCGCGGGCCGTCTTCGGGACGGCCTCGCCCAGATGGATGTCCGAGGCGACCCAGACGGTGCCTCGCAGCGCCAGTTTATTACTCAACCAGCGTGGCGCTTTCGATGACGACGTCCTCGACGGGCACGTCCTGGTGGAAGCCCTTGCTGCCGGTCTTCACTTTCTTGATTTCGTCGACGACTTCCGTGCCTTCGATGACGCGGCCGAACACGGCATAGCCCCAGCCGTTGGAGGTGGGCGCGGTGAAGTTCAGGAAATCGTTGTCGGCCACGTTGATGAAGAACTGCGCCGTGGCCGAATGCGGATCGGCGGTGCGCGCCATGGCGAGCGTGTAGCGGTCGTTCTTCAGGCCGTTGTTGGCCTCGTTTTCCACCGGCGCGTGGGTCTGTTTCTGCTTCATGCCGGGTTCGAAGCCGCCGCCCTGGATCATGAAGTTGTTGATGACGCGGTGGAAGATGGTGCCGTCGTAGAAGCCTTCCTTCACGTAGCTCAGGAAGTTTTCGACGGTCTTGGGGGCTTTTTCGGCGTCCAGTTCGATCAGCAGATCGCCCTTGTTGGTGTGCAGTTTGACGTGCGGATGAGTGCTCATGGCTGTGCTTTGGGTAGAGGAGTTGGAATCGGCCTGCGCGGCGGCGGCGCCGCCCGCCAGGACCAGGGCGCAGCCCAGGCTGCAGGCCCGCGCCCAGGGCAGGACGCGGGAAAGGATCGAGGAATGGGACATGGAGGCGTCCTGTGTAAAGGGCCTATTGTGCCTGAGGGGCGGCGGTCTTGTCGTGCGCCGCCGGGGCGGGCGTGTCGGCCGGCTGGCTCGCCTTGCGGGCGCGGTTGAAGGATTCCCGGGCCAGGCGCATCTGCACGTGCCCCAGGTTTTCCAGGGCCGGGGCGAAGGACGGATCGGACACCAGCGCCGTGTCCAGCGCGTCCCGGGCCAGCTGGAGCTGGCCCCGGCGCGCGTATTCGATCGCCAGAGCGTTCCAGGGCTCGGGCAGTTCGGGATAGTCGGTGGTCATCTGGCGCCAGACGGCCATGGCTGCGTCGTGCCGGCCCAGCGCCGCCAGGGCGCGGCCTTGCAGATAGCGCAGCTGGATGTCGGTGCCCGGGGTGACGGATTCGTCGCGCGCGGCCTGGCGCTTGGCGATGATGTCCAGGGCCTCTTCGGCGCGGCCCGCATCGATCAGCGTCGACACGTGCTCGGCGAGCTGGGCGGCCGTCAGCGGGATGGCCGTGTCCACCGACGGAGCGGCCTTCTTCAGCAGGTCGGCGAAGGCCTGCCAGCCGCGTTCGGGCGGGGGGGCTTCGGTGAACGCCCCGGTCTCGGGGTTGTAGTTCAGCTTTGGCAGGCCCGTGTCGGCGTTGGTGCCCGGGGATGCCGCGAGGGCCGGACCCGCCGTCAGGCAGGCGCACAGGGCCAGAACAGAAAGGAAGGGGCGGGTCACGTCTCGGGGCGCCTATGGATGGGGTTCTGGAATCAGAGCGGGGGACGGTATACTTGTCAGTCCATTTTACATCCCCGCGCGCTGCCCGCATGGTCCGGAGCGGCGGGTCCGCTCGTCTCATCCTGCCCGACATGCTTCATATCCACGACACCCTGACACGCCAGAAAATTCCGCTGCGGACAGCGGAGCCGGGGGTGGTGCGCATGTATGTCTGCGGCATGACGGTCTACGACTTCTGCCACCTGGGCCATGCGCGGATGCTGGTCGGCTTCGACGTGGTGCAGCGCTGGCTGCGGGCCTCGGGTTACCGGGTGCGCTACGTGCGCAACATCACCGACATCGACGACAAGATCATCCGCCGCGCCGTCGAGCGCGGCGTCACCATCCGCGCGCTGACCGAATTCTTCATCGACGCCATGCGCGCCGACGAGCGCGCCCTGGGGGTCCAGTCCCCCGACGACGAGCCGCGCGCCACGGAACACGTGGCCGGCATGCTCGATATCATCCGCACGCTGGAATCCCGGGGCCTGGCCTATCAGGGCGCCAACGGCGACGTCAATTTCCCGGTGCGCAAGTTTCCCGGCTACGGAAAACTGTCGGGCAAGTCGCTGGACGATCTGCGCGCGGGCGAACGCGTCGCCGTGTCGGCCGGCAAGCAGGATCCGCTGGACTTCGTGCTGTGGAAATCCGCCAAGCCCGACGAACCCGCCGACACCCGCTGGGACTCCCCCTACGGGCCGGGGCGTCCGGGCTGGCACATCGAATGCTCGGCCATGAGCCATGCGCTGCTGGGCATGCCGCTGGACATCCACGGCGGCGGCCCGGACCTGAAATTCCCCCACCACGAAAACGAGATCGCCCAGAGCGAGGGCGCCTTCGGCGGCACCCTGGCCACGGCCTGGATGCACTGCGGTCCGATGATGGTGGATGCCGAAAAGATGTCCAAGTCCCTGGGCAACTTCCGGCGCATCCGCGACACCGTCGCGCTGGACGCGGCCGACGACCGCGCCGACTATGCCGTCAACCCGCGCGAAGCCGAAATGCTGCGCTTCTTCCTGGTGCGCAGCCATTACCGCAGTGCCCAGAACTACGCGCCCGACAATCTGCTGGACGCCCAGAACGCCCTGGACCGGCTCTACCAGACGCTGGCCAGCGTGCCGCCCGCCGACGTCGCCGTCGACTGGGACGATCCGGCCGCCCAGGCTTTCCGCGCCGCCATGGACGACGACTTCAACACGGCCGGCGCCGTGGCCGTGCTGTTCGATCTGGCGGGGCAGGCCAACCGCGAATCCAGCGCCCGGGCCAGCGGCCTGATGCGCGCCCTGGGCGGCATCCTGGGCCTGCTGCAGGCCGATCCCGCCACCTACCTGAAATCGCCCACCCGCTTCCTGGCGGGCGGCGCCCGCGCGGACACGCTGTCGTCCGACGCCATCGAAGCCCTGATCGCCGAACGCGCCCAGGCCAAGGCCGCGCGCGATTTCGCCCGGGCCGACGCCATCCGCGCCCAACTGCGCGACCAGGGCGTGGAACTGGCCGACGCGGCCGGCGGCGCCACCCAATGGCGGCGAGTGTGACCATGGACATGCAACATCACAGCCCCGCCGCGCTGCGGCCCGCCTACTGGGCACAGGCCTGCGAACACCTGATGCAGCGCGACCGCATCCTGCGCAAGCTGATCCCGGTCTACGGCCACGAAGCCATGCAGGCGCGCCAAAGCCCGTTCCAGACCCTGATCCGCATCATCGTCGGCCAGCAGATTTCCCTGGTCCTGGGGCGCAAGCTCTGGGCACGGCTGGTCCAGGCCTGCGGCAACGACATGCGGCCCGGCTGCGTCGCCCGGTTCACCGAGGCCGAACTGCGTGAACTCGGCCTGTCCCTGCGCAAGGCCCAGTACCTGCGCGACGCGGCCGAATTCTTCGCCCAGCCCGACCGCCTGGATCCCGCCTGGTGGGAATCCCACGACGACGCGGCCGTGATGGCGCTGCTGTGCGACATCCGCGGCGTGGGCCGCTGGACGGCGGAAATGTTCCTGATCTTCTTCCTCGGGCGCCCCGATGTCCTGCCGCTGGACGACACGGCGCTGCTCAAGGCCATCTCCCATCACTACTTCAGCGGCGAGCCGGTCTCGCGCTTCGAGGCCCGCGAAGTCTCCCAGGCCTGGGCGCCGTGGCGCACGGTCGCCAGCTGGTACCTGTGGCGCAGCATGGATGCCGCCGCCGTCGAGTACTGATCGAGTCCCGAAATTCCGTCCTAGGACCCCTGCTCTCATGCGAAATACATTTCTTGAATTCGAACAGCCTCTGGCCGAACTCGACCAAAAGATCGAGGAACTGCGCTACGTGCAGACCGACTCCGCCGTCGATATTTCCGAGGAAGTCAACCGCCTGCAGCAGAAAAGCCAGTCCCTGGCCAAGAGCATCTACGCCAAACTGACGCCCTGGCAGACCGCGCTGGTGGCCCGCCATCCGCAGCGGCCCTACACCATGGACTACGTCCAGGCGCTGTTCACGGATTTCCACGAACTGCACGGCGACCGCATGTACGCCGACGACCAGTCCATCGTGGGCGGCCTGGCGCGCTTCAACGGCACGCCCTGCATGGTCATCGGCCACCAGAAAGGCCGCGACACCAAGGAACGCGCGCGCCGCAACTTCGGCATGCCGCTGCCGGAAGGCTACCGCAAGGCCCTGCGCCTGATGAAGCTGGCCGAAAAATTCCGCCTGCCGGTGTTCACCTTCGTCGACACCCCGGGCGCCTATCCCGGCGTCGGGGCCGAAGAACGCGGCCAGTCCGAAGCCATCGGCCACAATCTGTACGCCATGGCCGGCCTGCGGGTGCCCATCATCGTCACCATCATCGGCGAAGGCGGCTCGGGCGGCGCGCTGGCGATCGCCGTCGGCGACACGGTCATGATGCTGCAGTACGCCACCTACGCCGTCATCTCGCCCGAAGGCTGCGCCTCCATCCTCTGGCGCAGCGCCGACAAGGCGTCCGTCGCGGCCGAGGCCCTGGCCATCACCGCGCCGCGCCTGAAGGACCTGGGCCTGATCGACCGCGTGGTCAACGAACCCGTGGGCGGCGCCCACCGCGATCCGGCCACCATGGCCCGCCAGCTCCAGCGTGCCCTGGCCGACGCCCTGCGCGAACTTTCCAGCCTGGACGTGGACGAACTCCTGCGCCGCCGCCTCGAACGCGTCTCGGCCTATGGGCGCTTCCAGGAAGCCCGCTGACACCATGACGCGTGCCGGCGCGCGGCCCTCGCGGCGCGCCGCTCCCGCGCCGGACGACGACCCCGACCCCTGGCGGTCCGCGCTCGATCCGGCCTTGCTCGAGGCGGTGGACGCCGCTCTGGCGGCGCGGCCTCCCGGCGCGCCCATCGGCGTCGCGCTCAGCGCCGGGGCCGACTCCGCCATGCTGGCCCTGCATGCCGCCCACGCGGCGCTGCGCCTCGGGGCGCGCCTGCACTGTTTCCACATCCATCATGGCCTGCAGGCCGAAGCCGACGACTGGCTGCTCCAGGCCCATCGGCTGGCCGGATTGCTGGAAGCGGACTGCCATAGCCGCCGAGTGGCGGTCGACGTCGACCGCCGCGGCATGGAGGCCGCGGCCCGCGACGCCCGCTACGCCGCCCTGGCCGAACTGGCCGCCCGTGCCGGGGTCGGGGCCATGCTGCTGGCCCACCACCAGGATGATCAGGCCGAGACGGTGCTGCTGCGTCTGCTGCGCGGCACCGGCCCGCTGGGCCTGGCGGCCATGCGCCCCGTGACGGAACGCGGCGGCCTGGTCTGGATCCGGCCCTGGCTGGATCAGCCCCGGTCCGCGATCCTGGACTGCGCCCGGCGCTTCGAGGCGCTGAGCGGCTGGCGGCCGGTCAGCGACCCCAGCAATGCCGACGACCGCTACGCCCGGGGCGCCTTGCGCGCCGGACTGGCGCCGGTGCTGGACGCGCGCTGGCCCGCCTGGCGCCGGACCCTGGCCCGCCACGCCGGCCAGGCGCGCGACCTGTCGGACTGGGCGGACGACACCGCCCGCGCCGACTGGGCTGGGCTGGACCCCGCGCCCGACGGCCGGGCGTTTTCGCTCGCCGCCTGGCGCGCGCTGCCCGCGCCGCGCCAGGCGCCGGTCCTGCGCCATTGGCTGCGCACCCTGGGCCTGCGCATGCCCACCGAGGCCCGCCTGCGGGACTGGCTGCGTTCGCTGCGCGAGGTCCATGCCCTGGGCCATGACCGCGACCTGCGGCTGCGCCATGAGGACGTCTGGATCGTGGTGCGGCGCGGCCGCGTCCTCTGCGTCCCGAAAACCCAGGTAGAATGATCAGTTTTGTGCGATAGAGTAAGCAAATCGCTGCTTTACGCATCACACGGGGCGGGCCGGCCGAACGGCGTGCCCGGGCTTCAATCTTCGTCAACATCATGCTAATCGTCCAGAAATACGGCGGCACCTCGATGGGCTCCGTCGAACGCATTCAGAACGTCGCGCGGCGGGTCGCCAAATGGCATGCCGCCGGCCACCAGGTCGTCGTCGTGCCCTCGGCCATGTCGGGCGAGACCAACCGCCTGCTGGGCCTGGCGAAGGAAATCTCCCCCCAGCCCGATCCGCGCGAACTCGACATGCTGGCTTCCACCGGCGAACAGGCCAGCAGCGCGCTGCTGGCCATCGCCCTGATGCGCCAGGGCGTGGCCGCCCGCAGCTACGCCGGCTGGCAGGTCCCGGTGCGCACCGACAGCGCCTACACCAAGGCCCGCATCCGTTCCATCGACGACACCCGGGTCCGCGCCGACCTGGAATCGGGCCGCGTGGTCATCATCACCGGCTTCCAGGGCATCGACGACGAAGGCCACATCACCACCCTGGGGCGGGGCGGTTCGGACACCTCGGCCGTGGCGGTCGCCGCCGCCATGGGCGCCGACGAATGCCTCATCTTCACCGACGTGGACGGCGTCTACACCACCGACCCGCGCGTCGTCCCCGAAGCCCGTCGCATGAACGTCATTTCCTTCGAGGAAATGCTGGAAATGGCCTCGCTCGGCTCCAAGGTCCTGCAGATCCGTTCCGTCGAATTCGCCGGCAAATACCAGGTGCCGCTGCGGGTCCTGTCCTCGCTGACCGATCCCATGATCCCGGTCGACGAGGAAATGCACTCGGGCACGCTCATCACTTTCGAGGAAGACCAGAAAATGGAAACCGCCGTTGTCTCCGGCATCGCCTTCAGCCGCGGCGAAGCCAAAGTCACCCTGCGCAACGTTCCCGACACCCCGGGCGTGGCCTATTCGATCCTGGGGCCCGTGGCCGCGGCCAACATCGACGTGGACATGATCCTGCAGAACATCTCGCAGCAGGGCATGACCGACTTCTCCTTCACGGTCAACCGCAACGACTTCGCGCGCACCCTGGACCTGCTGAAGAACCAGATCGGCCCGGCCGTGGGCGCCGGCGAAGTCGTCTCCGACGACAAGGTCGCCAAGGTCTCCATCGTCGGCATCGGCATGCGCAGCCACGTCGGCGTCGCCAGCCTGATGTTCCGCACCCTGGCCGAGGAAGGCATCAACATCCAGATGATCAGCACCTCGGAAATCAAGACCTCCGTGCTGATCAACGACAAATACATGGAACTGGCCGTGCGCGCCCTGCACAAGGCCTTCGAACTGGACCAGGAATCCGTCCAGGCCGAGGCCTGATCGGGCGCCCGCGGCGCGGCGCCGGGTTGCCGGCGCCCACGACTTCCTGTGCTAGAATGCCGGTCTTGCTGGAGACGTGGCCGAGTGGTTGAAGGTACTCCCCTGCTAAGGGAGCATGCGGCTTATACCCGCATCGAGGGTTCGAATCCCTCCGTCTCCGCCAGCGAACCATCCAAGAACGTCCAAGACGGTCTTGAAAGCCCTAGAGAATCAACGCTCTAGGGCTTTTTCATGTCCGCTCAGACCGCCTAGGCGGTACCAACATTTGCCATCAAGTAATGGTATTTTCCGGCTTGCGTACCATCAACACAAGTTTTCGTACCATCTGGGTGGCAGGGAGGGGTCCACCAGTACATGCCCGCTTGTCGTAGCCACACTTCAAGCGGCTGGCGGTGGACCAGTTCATTGCCTATGCCAAGTCGTTTGGCCGACGTAGGCCATGGATTCAACGAAGTGCATGGATTGCTCCTTTGAAAGAGAACGATAGAAACGTCCATGCGCC
>CBFGXR010000026.1:0-12567 GCA_965652675.1 uncultured Castellaniella sp. | reverse complement strand
CCCCACGCTGGCCAGCGCCGCCGTGGCCAGCACGCACCCGGCGGTGCTGGCGAACAGCAGCCGGCGATGGCCGGCCTTTTTCTGGCTGCGCGAACCCGGCGCCGGCATCGACCGGGAACCGGTCGCGATGCTGGCCCAGCTGCGGACGGCGTGGCGCGAGACCCGTCGCGATTTTCCCGACTTCCGCCGTGTGCTGCTGTGCATCGCCTGCTACCAGGCGGGGATCGCGGTGGTGATCACGCTGTCGGCCGTCTACGCCACCGAGGTCATGGGCTTCGGCATGCGGCAGACCATGCTGCTGGTGTTCCTGGTGAACATCGGCGCCGCCGTCGGGGCCTTCGGCTTCGGCTACCTGCAGGACCGCATCGGCCACCGCCGGGCGCTGGCCCTGACCCTGCTGGGCTGGATCGCCATGGTGCTGCTGGCGGTCTCGGCCCGATCCCTGCCGGTGTTCTGGTCGGCCGCCGCGCTGGCGGGGCTGTGCATGGGCACCAGCCAGAGCGCGGGCCGGGCCATGGTCGGGGTGCTGGCGCCAGCCGACCGCCCGGCGGAATTCTTCGCCCTGTGGACCTTCGCCGTGCAGCTGGCGGCCGTCGTCGGGCCCTTGTCCTACGGTGTGCTGGTCTGGGTCACCGAGGGCAATCACCGCGCCGCCCTGCTGGCGACCGGCCTGTTCTTCCTGGCGGGGCTGGCGCTGCTGGGACGCCTGGATTTCGAACGCGGCATCCGCGCCCGTGGGGGCGGGTAGCATTTGTCAGTGTCGAGTAAGCATCGTGCGGTACGGTTGCAACATTCAAACATAAAGTGAATACATCACTGAACTCAGGAGCGAGCCATGACCACGGAGATTGAATCCATACTGGTGGAAAACCGGGTGTTTCCGCCGCCTGCGGACCTCGTCAAGCAGGCCAACGTGTCGGGTATGGAGGGCTACCAGGCCCTGTGCGACGAAGCCAAACGCGATCCCGACGCCTTCTGGGCCCGCCTGGCCAACGAAAACCTGGTCTGGGACAAGCCGTTCACCCAGGTGCTGGACGAATCCAAGGCGCCGTTCTACAAGTGGTATCCCGACGGCCGGATGAACGTCTCGGCCAACTGCCTGGACAAGCACCTGGGCACCCCGGCCGAAAACCGCACCGCCATCATCTTCGAGGCCGACGACGGCCAGGTGACCAAGGTCACCTACAAGGAACTGCACGCGCGGGTCTCGCAATTCGCCAACGTCCTGAAGTCCCTGGGCTACCAGGCTGGCGAGCGTGCCATCATCTATCTGCCGATGTCGATCGAGGCCGTGGTCGCCATGCAGGCGTGCGCCCGCCTGGGCATCATCCATTCCGTGGTGTTCGGCGGCTTCTCGTCCAAGAGCATCCATGAACGCACCGTGGACGTCGGCGCTTCGCTGGTGATCACCGCCGACGCGCAGCTGCGCGGCGGCAAGGCGATCCCGCTGAAGGACGCCGTGGACGAGGCCCTCGCCATGGGCGGCTGCGAGGCCGTGCGCAAGGTCATCATCTACAAGCGCGCCGGCACCGAAGTCCAGTGGCACGCCGACCGCGACCTGTGGTGGCACGACGCCATCCAGGGCCAGTCGACCGACTGCCCGCCGGTGGCCGTCGATGCCGACCACCCGCTGTTCATCCTGTACACATCCGGCTCCACCGGCAAGCCCAAGGGCGTGCAGCATTCCAGCGCCGGCTTCCTGCTGTGGTCGCTGATGACCATGAAATGGACCTTCGACGCCAAGCCGACGGACGTGTTCTGGTGCACGGCCGACGTGGGCTGGGTGACGGGTCACTCCTACGTCACCTACGGCCCGCTGGCGGCCGGCGTGACCCAGGTGGTCTTCGAGGGCGTGCCCACCTATCCGGACGCCGGACGCTTCTGGAAGATGATCCAGGAACACAAGGTCTCGATCTTCTATACCGCGCCCACGGCCATCCGCTCGCTGACCAAGCTGTCCGAGGCCGATCCCAAGGTCCACCCGAAATCCTTCGACCTGAGCACCCTGCGCATCATCGGTTCGGTGGGCGAGCCCATCAACCCCGAAGCCTGGGTCTGGTACTACAACAACGTCGGCGGCCAGCGCTGCCCGGTGATCGACACCTGGTGGCAGACGGAGACCGGCGCGCACATGATCACGCCGCTGCCGGGCGTCACGCCGCTCAAGCCCGGTTCCTGCACGCTGCCGCTGCCGGGCATCGACGCCGCCATCGTCGACGAGACCGGCGAAGAGGTCGAGCGCGGCAAGGGCGGCTTCCTGGTGATCCGCCGCCCGTGGCCTTCGATGATCCGCACGATCTGGGGCGATCCGGAACGCTTCAAGAAGACCTACTTCCCGGAAGAGCTCAAGGGCTACTACCTGGCGGGCGACGGCGCCCAGCGCGACAAGGACGGCTATTTCTGGATCATGGGCCGCATCGACGACGTGCTGAACGTCTCGGGCCACCGCCTGGGCACGATGGAAGTCGAATCGGCCCTGGTGGCGCACGAACTGGTGGCCGAGGCCGCCGTGGTCGGCCGTCCGGACGACACGACCGGCGAGGCCGTGGTGGCCTTCGTGGTGTTGAACGGCGCGCTGCCGCAAGGCGACGAGGCCGCCAGGATGGCGAAACTGCTGCGCGACTGGGTGGCCAAGGAAATCGGCCCCATCGCCAAGCCGCGCGAAATCCGCTTTGGCGAAAACCTGCCCAAGACGCGTTCGGGCAAGATCATGCGCCGCCTGTTGCGCGTGGTCGCCAAGGGTGAACCCATCACCCAGGACGTGTCCACGCTGGAAAATCCCGGCATCCTGGACCAGCTGGCCCAGGTGCGGTAACGCGTGTTGAAAGGCGCCCTGTGATCCAGGGCGCCGGACACAGCCGAAGGGGCGGGAATGATTCCCGCCCCTTTTCATTAGGGCCTGTTCATACTGATCAACGCGATCCCCTTGATTAGTGTGAACAGGCCCTGGAGTTGCTCACCGGATCGCGGCGAACAGCCATCGCTGGTGGCGCGACCGTCAGGCGTGGGATCCATTGGGGATGAGAGACTGACATACCGTAATACCGTGCGAATGGTGTTTTTAATGTTTTTTTTCTGAATGGCTGATTTGTTATTAAATTTTGGTTGTCATCGGTATTTTGATGACCATGGAATTATTGTTTTTAAGCATCATATAATTTAAATTATCATTTTTTGATTCTTGTTAAGGAATTCAAGCATGCAAGCCGGTTTCAAAGCGCTGGCCGACCGCTATGGCATCGTGCTTGTACAGCCTCTGCGCGTCGAATCGATCATCGGTACCACGCGGGTGAGCCGTGAAAGCGCTGGACGGCTTGAGAACAAGTTTCCCACTAGCTACACGCCGACGGACGACTTCGCTGGACATTTCGAGTTTGGTCTGAAGTACGAAGAAATTCATCTCGAATTCTTCGCCCGGCTCTTTGCCAGCGTCGGCCCAGAACCCATCGAAGCCTGGTGCCGCCGGACACCCTTTGGTCAGTATGCCCGACGCACTGGATTTCTTTATGAATGGCTGACGGGGCAGCATCTGGATGTGCCGGACGTGGGCAATGGGGGCTATGTCGATGCAGTGTCACCGCAGCGGTACCTGACCCGCTGCAAGCCGCTGCGGGTACCGCGTTGGCGCATTCTCGATAACCTGCCCGGCGTACCGGGCTTCTGCCCTTTGGTGCGTCGCACCGGGGCTGTGCAGGAGGCGCTGCGGTTTGACCTGGATGCGGCGCTGCGCGAACTGAACCAGACCTTTGGTGCCGATATTCTGATGCGTACAGCCAGTTGGCTGACATTCAAGGAATCGCGTGCCAGTTTTCTGATCGAAAAGGAAGCGGATCAATCTGACAGGATCCAGCGGTTTGCCCACGTGATCGCTCAGCACTGCGGCCATATCGACGACCCCTTGAGTGCCCGCAGCTTGCAGACCCTGCAAGCCGGTATCCTGGGGCGTGAGGCCGTTGGGCTGGGTTTGCGGCATTCGCCGGTTTTTGTGGGGCAGGCGACCTTGCACCAGGACATCGTGCATTACATCGCGCCACCATTCGAGATCTTGCCGCAGTTGCTCGATGGCCTGAAAGGCTTCGAGCGGGCCACACGGGGTGTCGAATCGCTGATCCGGGCGGCTGTCATTGCCTTTGCCTTTGTGTACATCCACCCCATGCGCGATGGCAATGGCCGGATTCATCGCTTTCTGATCAACGACACCCTGATTCGTGACCACGCAGTGCCGGGTGGGGTGATCTTGCCGGTATCCGCCACCATCACGAGCTCGATTGATTTCCGGGCGCGCTACGATCGGACGCTGGAGGTTTTTTCGCGGCCGTTCATGCAACGCTATGCGGCATCCTATCGCTTTGGAGCGCTTGCTGTTTACGAAGATGGCACCCCGAGCAATCTGGTTTTTGATGACTATGATGACGCGCAGTTCGCGTGGCGCTATCCCGATTTGACTGAACATGTGCTGTATACGGCGCAGGTCGTGGCGCATACGGTGCGTGTCGAAATGGCCGACGAAGCCCGTGTGCTGCTCATCTTTCAGCGCGCTCAGGAGCAGCTTAAAGAGGTGCTGGAAATGCCGGATCAGGACGCGAACCGGATCATCCGCTCGCTCAAGGAAAACGGCTGGCAGGTTTCCGGTAAATTGAGGAAAACCTATCCGCGGCTGGACGACGCTCATCTGGCGGAACGGGTGGTCAAGGCCGTGCGCTCCGCCTTCGTCGAACCCGATGGCGGCCCGGCGACCAAACGGAACGGGACGGTTTGATGCAATATGATGGTTTCGGCGGCGCGCGGCGACAGGCCGCAGGCACCGGTTGTTCAAGACGACGGAACGGTGGAATGAATCAAATGCTCGAATCGAACGTTTCCGGCCCGGACGGCGGGATCCGGGTGCGGGACGCGGCCGGGGAAGACATCGCGGTCATCCAGGCCATTTACGCGTACCACGTGCTCAACGGGATTTCGACGTTCGAGGAAATCCCGCCTTCGGCCGATGAAATGGCGCATCGCCATGAAGCGGTCATCGAGAGCGGCCTGCCCTATCTGGTCGCGGAAGTAGGCGGCAAGGTGGTGGGCTATTGCCATGCGACGGTCTACCGTGCGCGTCCCGCCTATCGGCACACCATCGAAAACTCCGTCTATGTCGAAGACGGCATGGATGGCAAAGGCGTGGGAAGCACGCTGCTGCGCGCCTTGATCGCGCGCTGCGAAGCCGGGCCGTGGCGTCAGATGATCGCGGTGATCGGCGATCGCGCCAATACCAGTTCGATCATCCTGCATCAGAACTGCGGGTTCCGTCACGTCGGGATTCTGACCGGGGTCGGCTTCAAGCTGGGGCAGTGGGTGGATACGGTGTTGATGCAGCGCGCCCTGGGCGGCGGCGCCGGGACGCCGCCGGCGGCTTAGGGCCTGTTATTCACACGCGTCAGTGCGCCAGCCCCGGCAGCAGCGCCCGGATGCCCGCGAACACCATTTCCACGGCGATGGCCGCCAGGATCATGCCCATGACGCGGGCCATGATAACGCGCATCTTGGTCGAGAGCAGCTTGCCGATGGAAGCGGCGAAATACAGCACGGCGAACAGCGCGGCCAGGACGATCGCCAGCACGACGCCGAAGGCCAGGTACTGCTTCGACTGGTGGGCCTGGGCCCCGTAGATGATCAGCGTGGCGATGGTGCCCGGCCCGACGATCATGGGAAAAGTCAGGGGGTAGAACGCCGGGTTGTCCTCGACCTCGGCGCGGGCGGCCGGGCCGCCGACGTTCTTTTCCTGGGTGGCGCGTTCGTGCGACGTGATCGGCTGGCCGTTGAGCATGGTCATCGCGATGCCGCTGAGCACCAGGCCGCCGGCCACGCGAAAGGCATCCAGGCTGACGCCGAAGAAGCGGATGATGTGGCTGCCGGCCAGCGAGATGACGACGCACATCGCCAGGGTGTAGATCAGGATCGCCACCGCCTGGCTGCGCTGTTCGGCCACGGTCTTGCTGGCCGTGACCGCCAGGAACAGCGGCAGGGTGATGAACGGGTTCATGATGGCGAACAGGGCGCCCAGGAACTTGGTGGCGAAAGCGATATCCATCGGCGATGGGCTCCCGCCCGGCAAACCTGCGTGATCGGAACCGGACGCCGCCGCAGGGCGGCGTCCGGGGGCGTTTTACATGCCGTTGTAGACCGGTCCTTCGCCGCCCTGGGGCGTCACCCAGACGATGTTCTGCGTCGGGTCCTTGATGTCGCAGGTCTTGCAGTGGACGCAGTTCTGGGCGTTGATCTGCAGGCGGTCCTCGCCGGTTTCGGTCTTGACGAATTCGTAGACCCCGGCCGGACAGAAGCGTGTTTCGGGGCCGCCGAACTTCGCCAGGTTGACGGCGACCGGGACGGACTCGTCTTTCAGCGTCAGGTGGACGGGCTCGTTCTCGTCGTGGTTGGTGTTGGAGATGAACACCGAGCTGAGCCGGTCGAAGGTCAGCTTGCCGTCGGGCTTGGGGTAGTCGATGCGCGCGCATTCGGCCGCCGGCTGCAGACAGGCGTGGTCGGGCTTGGTGTGATGGAGTGTCCAGGGCATCTTGCCCTTGAACAGCCATTGCTCGATGCCGGTCATCAGCGTACCGACGGTGCGGCCCTTCTTGAACCACTGCTTGAAGTTGCGCGACTTGTTCAGTTCGGCGTGCAGCCAGGAGCGCTCGAAGGCGGCCGGGTAGGCGGTCAGCTCGTCGTGGCTGCGGCCCGCGGCCAGGGCGTCGAAGGCGGCCTCGGCGGCCAGGGCGCCGGACTTGATGGCCGAATGGCTGCCCTTGATGCGGGAGGCGTTCAGCATGCCGGCCTCGCAGCCCACCAGCGCCCCGCCGGGGAAGCAGAGCTTGGGCAGGGACAGCAGTCCGCCCGCCGTCAGCGAACGCGCGCCGTAGGCGATGCGCTTGCCGCCCTCGAAGATGGTCCGGATCGCCGGGTGGGTCTTGTAGCGCTGGAATTCCTCGAAGGGCGAGAGCCACGGGTTGGCGTAGTCCAGGCCCACGACCAGGCCCACGGCCACCAGGTTGTCGTTCAGGTGGTACAGGAAGGAACCGCCGTAGGTGTCCGAATCCAGCGGCCAGCCGGACGTGTGCATGACCGTGCCGGGGCGCGATTGCGCGGGATCGACTTCCCAGAGTTCCTTGATGCCGATGGCGTAGCTCTGCGGGTCGCGGCCGGCGTCCAGGCGGTATTTTTCGATCAGCTGGCGGCCCAGGTGCCCGCGCGAGCCTTCGGCGAAGAGCGTGTAGCGCGCTAGCAGTTCCATGCCGGGCTGGTAGGCGTCGGTGTGGCTGCCGTCGCGCGCCACGCCCATATCGCCGGTCAGCACGCCGCGCACGGCGCCGGATTCGGTATAGAGGATCTGCGCGGCGGCGAAGCCGGGGAACACGTCCACGCCCAGGGCCTCGGCCTGTTCGCCCAGCCAGCGGGTGACGTGGCCCAGGCGCACGATGTAGTTGCCGTGGTTCTTGAAACAGTCCGGCAGCAGCCAGGCCGGGGTGGCGCGCGCGCCCGATTCGGTCAGGAACAGGAATCGATCGTCGGAGACGGCCACGTCCAGCGGGGCGCCGCGTTCCTTCCAGTCGGGGATGAGTTCGTTCAGGGCCTGGGGGTCCATCACGGCGCCCGAGAGGATGTGGGCGCCGATCTCGGCGGCCTTTTCCAGCACACAGACGCTGACGTCCTGGCCGCGCTCGGCGGCCAGCTGCTTCAGGCGGATCGCCGCCGAAAGCCCGGCCGGCCCGCCTCCGACGACGACGACGTCGTATTCCATCGATTCACGTTCAGTCATGGGTACAGTTCCCGTTGCTTGATGAGCGTTGGGCGAGGCCGGACCCCGCCATATTGCGGGCCATTGTATTGCAGATCGTTATACTGCACCTTTGCCGCCGGCCCTCCGGGCCGGGCGAGAGGAGCCGGCCCATGTCGTCAGAACCCATTGATATTCAAACACCTTCCGGAACGTTTGAAACCCGGATCGATGTCCGCTGGGGTGAAATGGACGCACTGCGCCACGTCAACAACACCGCCTACTTCCGTTATTTTGAAGAGGCCCGGGTACGTTTGTTTTCGGTGATGGGCCTGGACGGGTCCGACGGCCGCTACGGCGTGCTGGCCCATGCCTCGTGTGATTTTCTCAAACCGCTGATGTATCCTGCCCGTGTCGTCGTCGGCATGAAGCTCGCGCGCGTCGGCCGCACCAGCCTCGAACTGGACTGCTGGATCGCCGATGACGGGGCTCCGAGCACGCTGCACGCCCGGGGCCGCAATGTGCTGGTCTCCACCGATGTCGCGGGCCGGCCCGCGCCCTGGACCGACGCCGACCGGCGGGCGCTGGAGCGCTGCTTCGCCGCCTGACGCGTCACCGATTTCTGTTCATTCACGAAGGAAACGTTGTATGGATAAAGTCTACGAGAGTGCCGAGGCCGCCCTGCGCGGCGTCGTGGCCGACAATCAGATGATCGCCGTCGGCGGTTTCGGGCTGTGCGGCATCCCCGAGGCCCTGATCGCCGCCCTGCGGGATTCGGGTGTGCGCAATCTGACCTGCGTCAGCAACAACGCCGGGGTCGACGGTTTCGGCCTGGGGCAGCTGCTGTCCACGCGCCAGATCACGAAGATGATCGCCTCCTACGTGGGCGAGAACAAGGAATTCGAACGCCAATACCTGGCGGGCGAACTGGAACTGGAATTCACGCCGCAGGGCACGCTGGCTGAAAAGCTGCGTGCCGGCGGCGCCGGCATCCCGGCGTTCTTCACCGCCACCGGCGTGGGCACCGTGGTCGCCGAGGGCAAGGAAACCCGCGAGATCGACGGGCGCACCTATATCCTGGAACGCTCCCTGACGCCCGACGTGTCCCTGGTCAAGGCCTGGAAGGCCGACCGCAGCGGCAACCTGCAGTTCCGCCGCACGGCGCGCAACTTCAATCCCAACGTCGCCATGGCGGGCCGCATCACCATCGTCGAGGTCGAGGAAATCGTGCCCACCGGCGCGTTCGATCCCGACGAGGTCCACCTGCCGGGCATCTACGTGCACCGCATCGTCCTGAACGCGCATCCCGAAAAGCGCATCGAACAACGCACCACCCGTCAATAAGGAGGCAGATCATGGCTTGGGATCGCGAACAGATGGCGGCGCGCGCCGCGCAGGAACTGCGGGACGGCTTCTACGTCAACCTGGGCATCGGCCTGCCCACCAAGGTCGCCAACTACGTGCCGCAGGGCATGGAAGTCTGGCTGCAATCGGAAAACGGCCTGCTGGGCATCGGCCCCTTCCCCACGGACGACGAGGTCGACGCCGACCTGATCAACGCCGGCAAGCAGACGGTGACGACGCTGCCGGGCTCCTCGATCTTCGCCTCGGCGGATTCGTTCGCCATGATCCGGGGCGGCAAGATCAACCTGGCCATCCTGGGGGCCATGCAGGTGTCCGAAAAGGGCGACCTGGCCAACTGGATGATTCCCGGCAAGATGATCAAGGGCATGGGCGGCGCCATGGACCTGGTGGCCGGCGTGGGCAAGGTCGTGGTGCTGATGGAGCACGTCGCGAAGGCCAAGGACGGCACCGAATCCCAGAAACTGCTGCCCGAATGCACGCTGCCGCTGACCGGCGTGGGCGTGGTGAACTTGATCATCACCGACCTGGGCGTGATGGAAGTCACCGATGACGGCCTGCGGCTGACCGAACTCGCCCCGGGCGTGACGGTCGACGAAATCCGCGCCAAGACCTCCGCCAAACTGGACGTGTCCGCCGTCGCCTGAAGGAACCCGCCGTGACCCAGCAGCATCCCTTGGCGACGCCCGCCGATCGCATCGCCGCCCTGCGCGGGCGGCTGGCGCAGTCCGGCCTGGCCGCCTGCCTGGTGCCGACCGCCGATCCGCATCTGTCGGAATACCTGCCGGATCACTGGGCCGCGCGCGCCTGGCTGTCGGGCTTCGACGGCTCGGCGGGCAGTCTGCTGGTCACGGCGGATTTCGCCGGCCTGTGGACCGACAGCCGCTACTGGGTCCAGGCCGAGGCCCAGTTGCGGGGCTCGGGCATCGTGCTGATGCGGGCCGGCGCGCCGGACGTGCCGGATCCTCTGGACTGGACGCTGGCGCACCTGGCGCGCGGCGACCGGGTGGCGGTTGACGGCCGGGTGCTGGATCTGGCGTCCGAACGCCGCTGGCGATCCGGCCTGGACGGGGCCGGCATAGCGCTGGCGCTGGACCAGGACCCGGTCGGCGCCGTCTGGACCGACCGGCCGGCCCTGCCTTCGGCGCCGGTCTTCGAGTACCGGCCGCCGCAGGCCTGCCGCGCGCGCGCCGACAATCTGGCCGCCGTGCGGGCCGCCCTGCGCGACCATGGCGCGGATTGGCATCTGCTGTCTTCGCTGGACGACATCGCCTGGCTGTTGAACCTGCGCGGCGCCGACGTGGACTACAACCCGGTCTTCCTGGCGCATGCGCTGCTGGACGCGGACGGCGTGCGTCTGTATGTCGCGCCCGGCAAGATCGACGTCGCGCTGGCTGGCCGCCTGGCGGCGGACGGTGTGGCGCTGCGCGACTATGATGCGCTGGCCGCCGATCTGGCGGCCCTGCCGGCCGGTGCCGCGCTGCTGGTGGACCCGGCTCGGGTCACGGCGGGCACCTTGTCGCACGCGCCGGGCGCGCGGCGCATCGAGGCCCTCAATCCGTCGCAACTGCTGAAATCCGTCAAGAACGCCGCCGAGGCCGACCACATCCGGGCCGCGATGGCCCAGGACGGCGCCGCCCTGTGCGAATTCTTCGCCTGGTTCGAGGCCGCCCTGGCGGCGGGCGAACGCATCACCGAAATCGACGTCGATACCCATCTGTCGGCGGCGCGCGCCCGGCGTCCGGGCTTCGTCAGCCTCAGTTTCGCCACCATCGCCGGTTTCAATGCCAACGGCGCCATGCCGCACTACCGCGCCACCGACGCGTCCCACGCGACGATCCAGGGCGACGGCCTGCTGCTGATCGATTCCGGCGGGCAGTACCTGGGCGGCACCACCGACATCACCCGGGTCGTGCCCATCGGCACGCCCTCGGACGCGCAGCGCGCCGACACCACCACCGTGCTGCAGGCCCACATCGCCCTGGCGCGGGCGCGCTTCCCGGAAGACACGCCGTCTTCCGTGCTGGACACCTTGGCGCGCATGCCGCTGTGGCGCCGGGGCCTGGACTACGGCCACGGCACCGGCCATGGCGTGGGCTATTTCCTGAACGTCCACGAAGGCCCGCAGTCGATTTCCGTGCGCGGCCACGCGCGGCCCCACCAGGGCATGAAGGCGGGCATGCTGACCTCCAACGAACCCGGCCTGTACCGTGACGGGCAATGGGGCATCCGCATCGAAAACCTGGTGCTGGCCGTGGCGGACGGGCGCACGGCATTCGGCGATTTCCTGGCCTTCGAGACCGTCACCCTGTGCCCCATCGACACGCGCTGCGTCGTACGCGAACAGCTGTCCGCCGACGAGGTCGAGTGGCTGAACGCCTACCACGCCCGGGTGCGCGAACGCCTGCTGCCCCTGGTGGACGGCTCGGCGCGGGACTGGCTGCTGGCGCGGACGGAGGCGCTGTCCTAGTCGCGGAAGACGTCTTCCAGGGTGGCGGCGTCCACGAAGTTCAGCGACCAGGTTTCCAGGTCGGAAGACTGGGCTGATTGGATGCGCCGGGTGGTTGCCTCGTCCACCGGGCCGAAGCGGCGCCTGATCATACTCAGCAGCAGATCGGCCTGGCCTTCGATGCGGCCTTTCGCGATCCCATGGCGCTCGGCGATCGTCACGTAGCTCATTTCATGCTCCTGTTCCAGTTGCCGGGCAGCCAGCAAGTAGTCCGATTCCAGTGCCGACGGCAAACGAACCATCGATTCCACCAGCCGCAGCAAGGGGCCGATCCGGTCCCTTGCGTAGCCATAGCCATAGAGCCGCCGGGTCAGGTCCAGCAGCGGCGCCAGCCGCGTGGTTTTGTCCGGATGCCCCGCCGCCTGCAGTTGCGCCATGATCACCACGGCGAATGGATTCGTTGGCGCCAGCGCATCCAGTTCACCCCAGCGGCTTCGCCATCGCTCCAATTCTACAATCGGAAAGGTGAACCGGGTCTCCTGGGCCAGGAAGTCGTTTCGGTACGTCAGGGTGGCGGCGGGCGGCGCGTCGTCCCCGCGCGCAGGCTGGTGGATCAGGACGCCCAGGCTGTAGACCTGCGGCGGCAGCAGGGCGCCGCCCCTGCGTCTTTCCCGCTGGCGGAGCAGAACGTTGTATTCCAGCATCCGCCAGCCGAAGATCTGCAGGGCTTGCGGGCTGGACAAGCGGCCCTGGACTTCGACGTGCACCAGCAGCAAGGTGTCGGCCCCGCCCGACAAACGCACCCGGGCCAGTTTGTCGGCATGGCGGCGACCCTGCGCGGGCGCGCTGGCCCGCAAGACCGCCTGCAATTCCTTGTCCAGGAATTCGGCCGGCACCGCCCCGTCGATGATCGCATGCAGGTCGGGCGCCAGCAGCGCCACCGCCTGGGGAAAATACAGCTCGAGTGCGTCCTTCCAGGGACTGTCGTGGTCGTCGTTCGGAA
>CBFGXR010000025.1:0-12701 GCA_965652675.1 uncultured Castellaniella sp. | reverse complement strand
TTCTGCGACGGCAGGTACAATCTGGCCGTGCCGTCCCCCGCCCGCAAGATCGACGGCACCGCGCAGGTCTGGCGGCGCATCCCGGTCCACGCGCCCGACCGCCACGTGGGGCTCGTCCACGCCCTGATCCTGGCGCAAGGCGATCCCGCCGAACTGACGGCGCGCGCCAACGCGCTGGAAACCGCGCAGGGCTCCGCCCGCCGCTACGACGCGGACCGGATCACGACACTGGACCGCCAGCTGCCACCGGACGAACGCCCGGACTTTCCGGCGGCCCTGGAGGGGCGACTGCGAGAAACCGTGCGGACCCGGCCACCGTTGCCGACGACCGCGCCGGCCCGACCGAGACCCGAACCATGAGCCCGACCCCGCTGGAAAACAAGACCGCCCGCCTGACCGTACTGATCGATCCGAACAAAAAGAAAGCCTTCGAACAGCTCTGCGCCCGCCAGGACCTGACACCCTCGCAGGTGGTGCGGCAGCTGATCCGGGAATATCTGGCCCGCCACGACGTGGACTGGACGCCCAGCAAGCCGCGCGCCCGGCCGTAGCGCCGGCGGATCAGGTCCGCACCGAGTCCGCCGGCCCCGCCGAGGCCAGCGCCGCCGCCAGGTCCGGCTGGAAATCGCCCGCCTCCAGACGGGACAAGGTACCCATCCGATGCAGCTTGGCGCGGATCCGGGCATCGGCGCCGCACAGGATCACGCGCACGCCGCGCGCCTGCGCGGCCGCGATCTCGTCGTCGAGCGCCTGCAACGCCGTGGCGTCAGCGAACGGCGCCTGATCCAGACACAGGATCAGCACGGACGAAGGCGTGGCCCGGAACGACTCCCGCAGGGGCTCGACCGCCGCGAAGAACAGCGGCCCCCGGACCCGCAGCGCGCGGACGCGCGGCCCGTCCCCGCCGGGCGCCGATTCCGGGATCGTCACGGGCGCCACGTCGACGCTGGACGCCATGCGGCGCAGGAAGTGCAGGACGGACAGCACGATGCCGATGTTGACCGCCACGACGAGGTCGGCGAAGACCGTCAGCAGCAGGGTCAGGCACAGGATGATGGCGTCCGCGCGCGGCGCGTGCCGGACCAGGCGCACCACGCGGTGCGCCTCGCTCATGTTCCAGGCGACGACGAACAGGATCGCGGCCAGGGTGGCCAGGGGAATGTTGCGCGCCAGCGGCGCGAAGGCCAGCAGGACCAGGGCCAGCACCACGGCGTGGACCACGCCGGCGAGCGGCGCGCAGCCGCCGCTGCGGATGTTGGTCGCGGTCCGGGCGATGGCGCCTGTGGCCGCGATCCCGCCGAACAGCGGGCTGATCACATTGGCCAGGCCCTGGCCGAACAGTTCGGCGTTCGAATCGTGCCGCGTCCCGGCCATGCTGTCGGAGACGACGGCCGACAGCAGGGATTCGATGGCGCCCAGCAGGGCGATGGTGAACGCCGGGCCGATCAGCGGCACGATCCGGTCCAGGCCGGCCTCGGGCCAATGCGGCAGCGGCAGCCCGCGCGGCAGTTCGCCGAAGGTGCTGCCGATGGTGGCCAGGTGCGGGAACTGGGCGATGCCCTGCAGGACCGTCGCCACGACCAGGGCCAGCAGGGGGCCGGGGATCCGCTGCAAGAGAGCCACCCGCCTGGGCAACAGCACCAGTGCCAGCGAGCCGAAGCCGAAGGCGGTGGTCACCGGATCCAGCTTCGGTAGGTTCCGCAGCAGGAACCAGAGTTTTTCATGGAAGAAATGCCCCGGCACCGCCGGCAGGCCGAAGAAGGCCTGCCACTGCCCGACCCAGATGATGATGCCGATGCCGGCCGTGAAGCCCAGGATCACCGGCAAGGGGATGTAGCGGATCACGCCGCCCAGGCGGGCCAGGCCGAAGGCGCACAGCATCAGACCCGCCATCAGGGTGGCCAGCTGCAGGCCCGCGACCCCGTGTTCCGCGACGATGCCCGACAGGATGACGATGAAGGCGCCCGTGGGGCCGGCGATCTGCACCCGGCTGCCGCCGAACAGGGACACCACCACGCCCGCCACGATGGCGGTGTACAGGCCCTGTTCCGGCTTGACCCCGGAAGCGATCGCGAAGGCCATGGCGAGCGGCAGGGCCACCACGCCGACGATCACCCCCGCCGCGATATTGCCCGCCCAATGCCTGGGGGCCCACAGCCCGGCTTTCCAGGCTTCCCGCGCAGCAAACATCATTGTCCCGTCCCGTGCCGAATCCGGCGCCCGTGCCGCCCATGCGGCACCCGGTCCGATTCGATGAGCATCACATTATAATGAAACGCACATGTCCGGAGACACTGTCCGGCCAGGACTGATGCTGCGGTGCAACGCGCTAAAATGCCGGCTGCTCAATTTCCTCCTCCGGATTTCAAGTGAGAAAAATCGTCCGCGCCAAACTGCATGGCATTCGCGTCACCGGGGCCGACCTGGATTACCACGGCTCCATCACCCTGGACCCCGACCACTGCGAAGCCGCCGGCATCCTGCCCATGGAATTCGTGGACATCTGGAACAAGAATTCCGGCGCCCGCATCAGCACCTACGTGATCTACGGCGAACGCGGCTCGCGCTGCTGCATCCTGAACGGCGCCGCGGCGCGCACCTGCCAGCGCGGCGACGAGGTCATCATCGCCAACTCGGAATACATCCAGGAATCCGAACTGGAACACATCAAACCGGTGGTGCTGACCTTCCACCCCGACAACAGCGTGCGCGAGCACCTGGGCTATTCCGTCGGCCGCGACGACCAGGGCCGGCTGAGCTTCGAAATCGTGCATTTCGACTGATCCCCCCGGGCACGCATTCGGTCGGAGCACGAGGCGGGAAGCCGAAGACAGTGCTCTTGCACGGCGAGGCGAACCAACGACGTGATCCGGCCGAATGCGTGCCCGGATACTTGCCCGGCCGCCGGGTCGATCCTACAATCGAACCCGATACGCCTTTTACCGAGCCTCGCTAGGGGTGCCGCCACGGCGGCTGAGACAGTCCCTTCGAACCTGATTGAGATCATCCTCGCGCAGGAAAGCAGCTCGCAACGGCGGCCGCTCGTCCGCCGCCCGCGTCTGCTTCCCGCCTTTTCCGACAGGCACACCATGCAGACCGCAGCTTCCCCCGCTTCCTCCGCCCCCGAACGCGTCTTCGGCTGGCACGATCACGCCGCCCTGTGGTTCAGCCTGGGCGTGGGCCTGCTGGTGATGCAGGTCGGCGCCTATCTGGTGCCGGCGCTGGGCACGCGCGACGCTCTGGCCGCCGTGGTCGTCGGCTCGATCCTGGGGGCCGGCCTGCTGGCCTGGGTGGCCCGCCTGGGCTGCGACAGCGGCCTGTCCAGCGCAGGGCTGATCCACACGGCCTACGGCCAAGGCTTCGCGCGGCTGCCCGTGCTGCTGAACATCGTGCAGCTGGTCGGCTGGGCGACCTTCGAACTGGTCGTGATGCGCGACGGCACCGCCGCCATCGTCCGCCAGGCCCTCGGCCTGGATCCGGGCCTGGCGCTGCCCACCCTGTTCTGGGGGCTGGTCGTCCTGGCGCTGCTGCGCGGGTCCATGATCACCCTGGTGCGGCGCATCGTCAGCCGCATCGGCCTGCCCCTGGTGATCCTGTCGCTGATCTGGCTGACCGTCCAGTTCGCCCTCAAGCTGGACGCCGACGGGCTGCGCGCCCTGTGGCTGCGCGCCGGCGACGGCAGCATGAACGCCTTTCAGGCGCTGGACCTGGTGATCGCCATGCCGGTGTCCTGGCTGCCGCTGGTGGCGGATTACGCCCGGCACGGCCGCAGCGGCCGGGGCGCCCTGGGCGGCACCTGGCTGGGCTACGCGATCGCCAACATCTGGTGCTACGGGCTGGGCGTGCTGGTGATCACCGTCACCGGTCCGGATCTCGACATGGTGGCCGCCCTGCTGCTGGCGCAGGGCGGGCTGATCGCCCTGGGCCTGATCCTGATCGACGAACTGGACAACACCTACGGCGACCTGTATTCGGGTTCCGTGTCGGCGCACAGCCTGTGGAGCGGCGCGAACCTGAAGACCTGGGGCACGGTCCTGGCCGCGGTCTCCATCGGGCTGGCCATGGTGCTGCCCATGCACACGCTGGAACCCTTTCTGCTGACGCTCAGTTCGGTCTTCGTGCCGCTGTTCGGCACCATCCTGGGGCGCCTGGGAACGCAGCCCGCCCGCCTGGCCGACGCGCCGCGCGCCCTGCACGCCGCTCCCGCCCTGACCTGGGTGCTGGGCATCGCGGCCTATCACGCCCTGGCGCAATGGGCGCCGCAGTACGGCAGCGCCCTGCCGACGCTGCTGCTGACTTTCGTGCTGGGCGCGCTCGGCGCCCGCGCCGGTGCGCGAGCCGCTCAGGCGGCCTGATCCTCCGGGCCGTCCCCGGTTCCCCCGGCCGCCCCGCGCCCGTATCATGCAGGCATCGAGAACTTTCCGGGAGGCGGAACCATGAGCGACCCCTTCATGCGAGCGGCCATCGAGGAAGCGCGCCAGGGCCTGGCCGAGGGCGGCATCCCCATCGGCTCGGTGATCGCGTATCGCGGCGAGATCATCGGTCGGGGCCACAACCAGCGGGTCCAGAAAGGCAGCGCCATCCTGCACGGCGAAATGGACGCCCTCGAAAACGCCGGCCGCCGGACGGCCGACGTCTACCGCGAATCCACGCTCTACACGACCCTGTCGCCGTGCCCGATGTGCAGCGGCACGATCCTGCTGTACGGCATCCCCCGGGTGGTCATCGGCGAAAACCGGACCTTCATGGGCGAGGAGGAACTGCTGCGCTCGCGCGGCGTCGAGATCGAGGTCCTGCAGGACCCGGAATGCCTGGAACTGATGCGCCGCTTCATCGCCGAACAACCGCACCTCTGGAACGAGGACATCGGGGTCTGAACGGCGCGGGCACGAGCCCGGGCGCACCCATTGAAAAGCCCGCCTCTTCCGAGGCGGGCCGGGTCGGGGGCCCGTTTCGGGCGCCCCTTTTGCAAGATGAAGCTGTTTACGTCCGCTGCGCGGCCAGGTCGGCGGCGGGGGCCTGCGCGGCCTTGCCATCGAACAGGGCGGTGACGACCTGCCACATGACGCCCAGGCCGCCGACGATGAAGACCACGTCGCCGAAGGTACGGGTCCAGCGCAGGGTCTGCAGGATGTCCTGCTGCATGAAGGCCTCGCTGCGCGCCCACCAGGTGCCGACGCTGACGCTGGCGTGGAACTGCATCAGGCCGATCGGCAGCAGGCTGAGCGTGATCATCATGACCAGGCCGATGTTCATGCACCAGAAGGCCGTGTTCATCAGACCGTCGTTGAACCGCATGTTCGGACGGACGTAGCGCAGCACGAACAGGGTGAAACCCAGGGCCAGGAAGCCGTACACGCCGAACAGGGCCGCGTGCGCGTGCACCGCCGTGGTGTTCAGGCCCTGCACGTAGTAGAGCGAGATCGGCGGGTTGACCATGAAGCCGAACACCCCGGCGCCGAGCATGTTCCAGAAGGCCACGGCGACGAAGAACTTCAGCGGCCAGCGCAGATTTTCCATCCACGGGGCGCGTTCCTTCAGGCGCCAGTTTTCCCAGGCCTCGTAGCCCAGGATGACCAGGGGCACGACTTCCAGGGCGCTGAACGAGGCGCCGATGGCCATGATCGGGGTCGTGGTGCCGGAGAAGTACAGGTGGTGCATGGTGCCCGGGGTGCCACCCAGCATGAACAGGATGGCCGAGCTCAGGCTGGCGATCGTGGCGCCGCGCTTGGACACCAGGCCCATGGTCGAAAAGATGAAGGCCAGTGCTGTGGTGGCGAACACTTCGAAGAAGCCTTCGACCCACAGGTGCACCACCCACCAGCGCCAGTATTCCATGATGGTGATGTTGGTCTTTTCGCCATAGGCCAGACCGGCGCCGTAGAACAGGCCGATGCAGATCACCGAGGCGCTGAACAGGGCCAGCAGGTTCTTGTCGCCCTTCTGCTTGAGCGCCGGCACGATGCCGCGCAGCATCAGGACCAGCCAGAACACGACGCCCAGGAACTTGCCGATCTGCCACAGGCGGCCGAGCTCGACGTATTCATAACCCTGGTGGCCGAGCCAGAAATTCCATTCCGGGGGCATCAGGTGGGCGATGGCGACGAAGTTGCCGGTGAACGAACCCACGACCACCAGGATCAGCGCCCAGAACAGGATGTCCACGCCGAGCTTCTGGTGCTTGGGGTCCTTGCCGCCGTTGAGGATCGGCACCAGGAACAGGCCCGCCGCCAGGAAGCCGGTGGCGATCCAGAACAGAGCGGCCTGGACGTGCCAGGTGCGCACCAGGGAATACGGCAGCCATTGGGACGCGTTGATGCCGTAGAAGGTCTGGCCTTCGACCGTGTAGTGGGCGGTAAAGCCGCCGATGAAGATCTGCGCGACGAACAGGGCCACGACCAGGAACAGGTACTTGCCCAGGCCGCGCTGCGAGGCCGTCAGCGGGATCTGCAGGATCGGGTCGCGCGCCGGCGCGGGGCCGTCATCGTGTTCCTTGTGCGTGAACGCCCAGGCCCAGACCAGCAGGCCCACGCCCGCGATCAGGATGATCACGCTCATGATGGACCAGATCACGTTTTCCGCCGTCGGCACATTGTCGATCAGCGGCTCGTGCGGCCAGTTGTTGGTATAGGTGGCGACGCTGTCGGGCCGATCGGTCGAGGCGGCCCAGGCGGTCCAGAAGAAGAAGTCCGCCAGGCGGGCGCGAGCTTCCGGAGACGGCAGCGTGCCTTCCTTCATGGCGAAGTGCCTGCGCGACTCGTGCAGGGAGGCGTCGTCGCCGAACAGCTTGTCGTAGTAGGCGGCCGTCTGGGCGATCGCCTGGGCGCGCCGGTCGGACACCGTGACGACGCCCGTGGCGGCGTCATAGGTGTTCTTGCGGTACTCTTCCTTCAGGCGGCGCTGCAGCGAGGCCTGGGCGTCCGCGTCCAGTTGGGAAAATTTCATCCCGTACTGTTCCTGGGCGGCCAGATCCAGCCAGGCCGTCAGTTCGCGGTGCAGCCAGTCGGCGGTCCAGTCCGGCGCCTGATAGGCGCCGTGGCCCAGGATCGAACCGACCGTCATCCCGCCCGCCGACTGCCAGGCGCTCTGGCCGTCCAGGATCTGGGTCTCGGTCGTCACGACCTTGCCGCCGGTCGTGACCACCTGCGCCGGAATGGGCGGTGCGTGGTGATAGACCTCCTTGCCCATCCATCCCAGGATGGCGAAGGCCACCAAAAGGACACCGATCAGCGTCCACCATAACTTCTTGTACTCACCCATTCTGCGCTCCTTCTGCAGCCGCGAGAGGTTCCGGATACGGCGCCTGGATGGCGCCACGTGTTTTGCTTCATCCACTACCAAGCAATAAGCGTGCCAACTCCGTTACCTAGGGAAACTACTGACATAGATCAAAAGCGGTATTTTTTACCCTTTTTAACAGGGTGAAAAATACCGCCAGATGGTATAAATCACCCTATGGAAACGACGCTTCTCAATGATCTGTCCGCCGACCTGCCCGATGGCGTACGCCTGCAACGCGCCGCCACGGCCATCCGCCAGGCCTTTTCCTGCGACGCCGTCGGCCTGCTGATGCTGGACGCCGCCGACACCCTGCACCTGGTCGCCGCCGCCGGCCTGGCCCACGAAGCCCTGGGGCGGCGCTTCGTCGTCGCCCAGCATCCGCGTTTCGCCACCATCCTGTCGCGCCGCGAGCCCACCTGGTTCGACCCCGAAAGCGTGCTGCCCGACCCCTACGACGGCCTGCTGGACGACCGCAAGGGCTCGCCGCTGCCGGTACACGACTGCATGGGCATGACGCTGTACCGCCAGGACCGCCCCTGGGGCATCATGACGCTGGACGCGCTCGCCACCGGCGCCTTCGACGAGGCCGCGCGCGCGCGGCTGCTGCGGCTCGGCCTGATCCTGCAGGCCGCCGTGCGGGTCACCGACCTGGAACGCGAAAACCGCCAGCTGCGCCAGTTGGGCAGCACCCAGCAGGGGCTGGAACGCATCGGCGAAGCCACCGAGATCCTGGGCCACAGCGAGGCCATCCAGTCGCTGCTGCACGAACTGGACCTGGTGGCCGATTCCGACCTGCCCATCCTGCTGCTGGGCGAGACCGGGGTGGGCAAGGACCTGTTCGCCCGCCGCCTGCACCGCCATTCGCGCCGCAGCCAGCAGCCCATGATCCAGGTGAACTGCGCGGCGCTGCCCGAATCCCTGGCCGAAAGCGAACTGTTCGGCCACGTGAAGGGCGCCTTTTCCGGGGCGACGTCCGACCGGCCCGGGCGCTTCGAGGCCGCCCAGGGCGGCACCCTGTTCCTGGACGAGGTCGGCGAACTGCCGCTCAGCCTGCAGGCCAAACTGCTGCGCGTGCTGCAGAACGGCGAAATCCAGCGGCTGGGCACGGACCAGGTCATCAAGACCGACGTGCGCATCATCGCCGCCACCAACCGCGACCTGAAGGCCAACACCCAGGCCGGACTGTTCCGCACCGACCTGTACCACCGCCTGTCGGTCTACCCCATCCCGATCCCCCCGCTGCGCGAGCGCGACCGCGACGTCCTGATCCTGGCCGGCCATTTTCTGGAATTCAGCCGCGCCCGCCTGGGCCTGCGCGGCGTGCGCCTGTCCTACGAGGCCGAACGCGCCCTGCGCCAGTACCCCTGGCCCGGCAACGTCCGCGAACTGGAGCACGTCATCAGCCGCGCCGCGCTGAAGATGCTCAGCCGCGGCGCCTCGCGCGACCAGGTGCTGACCATCGGCCCGGAGCTGCTGGACCTGGATATCGCGCCGCCCGAGCGGCCGGCCGACGCCCGGCCGCAGGCCATCGCCGGCGCCGAATCCGCGCCGCCGGCGGAGCCCCCATCCGCCGACGCCATCCCGCCGCTGCGCGACAGCGTCGAGATCTGCCAGCGCCGCGCCATCGGCGAGGCGTTGGCCGCCACCCGCGGCAACTGGGCCCAGGCCGCGCGCGCGCTGGGGCTGGATCCCAGCAACCTGCACAAGCTCGCTCGCCGCCTGGGCATGAAGCACGAGCCCGGCGCCCTGTCCTGAACCGGCGCCGGCCGCCGCGCGCCGGAGCCGCGCCGGAACTCTTCCGCATCCCGTCGCCTCCAACTACAATCCTCACGCTCGGCCTCTTCGGCGGGCGTCCCCGATCGTCCACCAAGGAACCGCACTCCCATGCAATGGCAAGACGTCCTGATCGAAAGCGGCCTGTGGCTGGCCAAGGCCTACGCGCTCACCCTGCTGGTCGGCGCCCTCGTCGTCTGGGGCCTGACGCGCTTCACCCGCTGGGGGCGGCAGTTCCGGCGCCTGAGCGCGGGCTACTTCTCGCTGCGCCGCAGCTGGAAGCCGCTGGCCGGCGTCGCCCTGATCCTGCTGCTGACGCTCGCGGCCGTGCGCCTGGACGTGCTGTTCTCCAATTGGTACAACACCATGTACAGCGCGCTGCAGGCGCTGGACGAGCCGGGCTTCTGGGCCGCCATGCTGCTGTTCTCGCTGCTGGCGGCCGTGCACGTGATCCGTTCCCTGTTCGACTTCTACGTCCAGCAGGCCTTCGTCGTGCATTGGCGGGAATGGCTCAATGAGCAGCTGCTGGGCCGCTGGATGCAGGGCCAGGCCTATTACCGCTCGCAGTCGCTCAGCCACCTGGCCGACAACCCCGATCAGCGGATCCAGCAGGACATCACCAGTTTCGCCCAAAGTTCCATGACCCTGGCCGTGGGGCTGATCAACGCGCTCGTGTCCACCATCGCCTTCACCGTGATCCTGTGGAACCTGTCCGGCCCCATGACCGTGCTGGGCCACGAGATCCCCCGGGCCATGGTGTTCCTGGTCTTCATCTACGTGTTCCTGGCCACGCTGCTGGCCATCTGGATCGGCAAGCCGCTGATCCGGCTGAACTTCCTGAACGAAAAACTGAACGCCGACTACCGCTACGCGCTGGTGCGCGTGCGCGAATACGCCGAAAGCATCGCCTTCTACCGGGGCGAGCGCGTCGAGGGCCGGACGCTGCGGCACGGCTTCGCCCAGGTGATCGGCAACGCCTGGGACATCATCCACCGGTCCCTGAAATTCCTGGGCTTCAACTTCGTCGTCACCCAGACCGCCGTGGTCTTTCCCTTCATTCTCCAGGCGGCGCGATTCTTTTCCAAACAGATCAGCCTGGGCGACCTGATCCAGACCGCCCAGGCCTTCGGCCGCCTGCAGGACAACCTGTCCTTCTTCCGCAACATCTACGACAGCTTCGCCACCTACCGCGCCACCCTGGAGCGTCTGGCCGGATTCGACGACGCCATCGACGCGGCCCGGGCCATGGAACTGCCGCACACCCACCAGGACGGCAACCGCCTGGCGCTGCTGGGCGTGACCGTGAACCGCCCCGACGGCCACGCGCTGATCCGGGACCTGAGCCTGGAAGTCGCGCCCGGCCAGCCGCTGCTGGTGCGCGGCCCGTCGGGCTCGGGCAAGACCACGCTGCTGCGCATGATCGCCGGCATCTGGCCGCACGGGTCGGGCGAGATCATCCGTCCGGACTCGTCCGCCCTGTTCCTGGCCCAGAAACCCTATCTGCCCCTGGGCTCCCTGCGCCAGGCCCTGCACTACCCGCAGCCCGCCGACGCGGTGCCGCCCGGACAGGACGAGGCGATCCTGGACCGCGTCCAGCTGGGCCACCTGCGCGACCGGCTCGACGTCGAGGACGACTGGAGCCGCATCCTGTCGCTGGGGGAACAGCAGCGCCTGGCCTTCGGCCGCCTGCTGATCGCCCGGCCGCAGGCCGCGTTCCTGGACGAGGCCACGTCCGCCATGGACGAGGGCCTGGAAGACGCCATGTACCGCCTGCTACGCGAACAGCTGCCCGACGCCCGCCTCATCAGCGTGGGCCACCGCGGCACCCTGCGCCGGCACCACGGCTTCGAACTGTCGCTGCAGGGCGAAAGCGGCGGCTGGACCCTGAATCCGATAGAATGAGCCACATCATGAATTACTACTTTCCCATCAAGCACCTGCACGTCACGGCCGTCACCCTGAGCATCATCCTGTTCGTCATCCGGGCCTACTGGTCCGTGACCGGCTCGGCCCTGCTGCAGAACCGCCTGGTGCGCATCCTGCCGCACGTGATCGACACCGTGCTGCTGACCTGCGGAGTGATCCTGGCGGCCATGATCGGCCCCGAACAGCCCTGGATCCTGACCAAGATCGTGCTGCTGATCGCCTACATCGGCGCGGGCACGTACGCCATCAAGCGCGGCCGCACGCCCCGGGTGCGACTGATCGCCGCCGTGTGCGCCGTGGCGATCTTCGCCTACATCGTCGGCGTGGCGCTGAGCAAGAGCCCGGCCTCCTGGTTCGCCTGATCCGGGCCGGCCCGGGGCCGGCCATGATATAAATAAAATTTATATCCACCCGGGGATACCATCGGCATGCTCGGCCTCAGCATCCGCCAGATCGAAGTCTTCGTCGCGGTCGCCACGACCGGCGGCGTGCGCCAGGCGGCCGATCAGCTGCACCTGACCCAGCCCGCCGTCAGCATGGCCCTGGGCGAACTCGAACGCCAGCTGGGCGCCGTCCTGTTCGACCGCGAACGGGGCCGCCTGCGCCTGAACGCCCAGGGGGCGGAACAGCTGCCCCTGGCCCGGGAAATCCTGGAACGCCTGGGCGACATGCAGCGCCGCCACCGTGACGCCCGGGGCGCGCTGGAAGGCGAACTGCGCATCGGCGCCAGCAACACGGTCGGCAACTACCTGGTGGGGGAACTTCTGGGCCCCATCGCGGCCCAACACCCCATGGTGGCCCTGCATCTGACCGTGGACAACACCCGCGACATCACGCGCATGCTGCTCGACCATGCCATCGACATCGCCTGCGTCGAAGGTCCCGTGCATCATGCCCAGCTGGAAACCCGGCCCTGGCGCAACGACGCGCTGGTCGTCTGCGCGGCGCCCGCGCATCCCCTGGCGCAACGCGCGCGGCTGCAGCCCCGGGATTTCGCCGACGCCCGCTGGATCCTGCGCGAACGCGGCTCGGCCACCCGCAGCCTGACCGAACAGGCCATGACCGCGCTGCCCCCGGGGCGCATCCTGCTGGAACTGGGCCAGATCGAGGCCATCAAGCAGGCCGTGATCGCCGGCCTGGGCATCGCCTGCCTGCCCTACGCCGCCACCCTGGACGCCGTGGCGACGGGTCGGCTGCGCGTGCTGCGCACGCCCTTCCTGCAGCTGGACCGGCGCCTGTCCGTCGTGCTGCACCGCAGCCGCTATCGCGGCGCCCTGATCGAGGCTTTCCTGCAATCCCTGGAGACCGGAACCCATGCCCAAGACTGAAACCCGCCCGTCGGACGCCGCCGGCGCCTACGAAACCCGCGCCCTGGTGCTGCAAGGCGGCGGCGCGCTGGGCGCCTACCAGGCCGGCGTCTACGAGGGCCTGCACGAGGGGGGCATCGAGCTGACCGACCTGGCCGGCATCTCCATCGGCGCACTGAACGCCGCCATCATCGCCGGCAACCCGGTCGAACGGCGCGTCGAGCGGCTCCATACGTTCTGGAACACCATCTGCCAGCCCTACGTCGGTCCGGTGGCCAACCCCCTGTACGAGCACAGCCTGTTCCAGATCAACGACCTGGCGCGCCAGTTCCTGGGCGCCGTGCACGCCGGCAGCGCCCTGATGGTGGGCCAGAAGGGCTTCTTCCATCCGCGCTTCCCGCCCGCGGCCCTGTC
>CBFGXR010000024.1:0-13006 GCA_965652675.1 uncultured Castellaniella sp. | reverse complement strand
CAGGAGCCCATGGACACCACCCAGCGGGGTTCGGGCATCTGGTCGTAGACCTTGCGCAGGGCCGGGGCCATCTTGTTGCACAGCGTGCCGGCCACGATCATCAGGTCGGACTGGCGCGGACTGGGACGGAAGATGATGCCGAACTGGTCGAGGTCGTAGCGCGCCGCGCCGGCGTGCATCATCTCGACCGCGCAACAGGCCAGCCCGAACGTCATGGGCCACAGCGAGCCCGTCTTTGCCCAGTTCAGGAACTTGTCCGCGCTGGTGGTGATGAAGCCTTTGTCCATGACACCTTCGATAGCCATGATGAACCCCCTTTATTCCCAGTCCAGCGCGCCGCGCCGCCATTCGTAGATGAAGCCGACCGTCAGCACGCCGAGGAAGATGGCGACCGCCCAGAAGCCCGTCATGCCCACCACGCCATTGGCCATGGCCCAGGGGAACAGGAAGGCGATTTCCAGGTCGAACATGATGAACAGGATGGCCACGAGGTAGTAGCGCACGTCGAACTTCATGCGCGAATCGCCGAAGGTCTCGAAGCCGCATTCGTAGGCCGAGAGCTTTTCGGGATCCGGCACGTTCCTGCCCAGCAGACGGCCCGCGCCCAGCAGGGCCGCGCCAATCAGCGTGGCGACGATGATGAAAAGCAGCACGGGAAAGTACTGTGCCAGATTCATGTGTGGCCCCTGTTCCAGAAGATCAAACTACGGGATTGTAGCATTTCGATAGACCCGATCGCCGGGAAAACCCGGGGTGGAAACATATTCGAGATCAAGAATTCAGAAGATCACAGAAGACCTTTCAGACGCCTGAAAACGCGCATCCCGCCTGGGTGGCGGGATGGAGAAGCGCAACGAACGGGAGGCCGGGCGGACAGGAGCCGGGGGCCGGGAACGGCCTATGGATGCTTGCGGCGCATGACGTCCGATTCCAGCAGCATGCGCACGTAGCGGGTGTAGGGAATGCCCCGGGCCTTCGCGCGGGCCTTGATCGCGTCGAGCAGCGCGGCGGGCAGGCGCATGTTCAGCGACGCGGATTTGGGTTCGAGTTCGAAATGCATGGGCTTGAACTGCGACAGGTCGTACTCCGACAGATCCTGGTCGAGAAACGCCTCTGCCTCCTCATCGCTGCGAAACGTGGGGATCGATTTCAATCTGGCGCTCATAGTGCGTAACCTCTTTTGCGTGCATGTACCGAGCACTGATCGGGCGTATCTTCAGCTGCCCGCCCACCGTCCGCAGCACGAACACCAGGAAGACGTACCGTCCGGCGCGCGTCCTCCCGATTGCCCGCTGGCGCGGCTCGTCGGGCCTGGGGTCCGGCATGCAGGCAGGCGCCCCGGACATCACCTGCTCGATTTCTTCCCGAGACACGCCGTGCTTGCCACATTTCGGCCAATTCCCGGCATCCCAATCGAAACCTGCGATCTTCATTTCAGCTTACGCCTTTGTGTAGACAAAAGCAAAACAAGCCCGACATGGGCCTGGAAGCATCATGATGGCCGGACCTCAGGCCGGCGGCCAGATCGAAAAACTACGGCAGGGTGTTCCCTCTGTGGCAAACCCGATCAAAACCGTCCGAATCGGCGGGCGGCCCGGCAAGCCGGGCCGCATCGGGCGCATGGACACGCCATGCGGGACGATCAGAAGCTGTGGCTCAGGCCGACGCCGGCCTCGGTGCCCTTCAGGTCGCGCACGTAGGCCAGGTTCCTGCCGTACGTGCCGTAGCCATAGACGCTGGTGCGCTTGGACAGCGGGTACACGTAGTTGACGTGGTAGGTGCTGATGCTGCCGTAGAGGTCGCCCGCCGCCAGGTCGTTGGCGTTCGAGGTCGAATAGCCCCAGCCCGCGTACAGCGTCCCGCCCGCCACGGGCGCGCTCAGGGCCACATGGTAGTTGTTCGACTTGAAGTCCGTACCGAAGAAATTGCCCATGCCCAGGCCCGCGAAGTCGGCGAAATCCTCGACGCTGCCGCCCCAGCCGATCTTGCCGTGGCGATCCTGGCCGTAGGCCAGCGACAGCTTCACGACTTCGAAATCGTAGGCCCCGTTGACCTGCCAGTTCACGGCCGCGGACGCATCACCGCCGCCGAGGTCGTTGCCGTCCACGCTCTGGCGGTCATAGCTGGCGCCCGCGCTGACCGGACCGCCGGCATACAGCACGCCGACCGAGACGCGGCTGCCACGATCGCTGAATGACGTGCCGTCGGAGCGGCGGCCCACCGTGGTCGAAGCCACGTAGCCATCGGCCGTCGACTTGCCGCTGTCGCCCGTCCCATATATCACGATGGCCTGGAAGCCCGACAGGCTGGGGCTGGTGTATTTGAAGGAGTTGTCGACGCGGTTGCCCTCGTTCGTGCCTGTGGAGCCGAAGGCCTTGTCGGCATCGCCCATGTTGAAGCCGTTGTCCACCAGGAAGGTGTCCACGCCGGCGGAATACTGGCGGCCCATGGTGAAGGTGCCCCAATCGTCGCTGGACAGGCCGGCGAAGGCCTGGCGATGGAACTGGCGATCGCTGGAGCCTTCACCGGTGCCGATATCGAAGCCCTGTTCCAGCTGGAAGATGGCGCGCAGGCCGTCGCCCAGGTCTTCGGAGCCTTTCAGGCCGAAACGGCTGCCATTGAGGGTCCCGTCGCGCAGGCCCGAGGATTTGGCGGTGACGTCCGCCCCGCCGCGATCATACTTGTAGTTCTGGTAGCTGTAGCCGGCATCCACGATCCCGTACAGGGTGACGGAGGTCTCCGCCCCCGCCACGCCGCTGAAACCGGCCAGCAACGCCGCCGCCAATAAGGTCTTCTTCATCATTCGATTCCTTCCAGGTATATGACATCTCAAATATTAATGAGAATCATTCCCATATTATATAGATCCTCTGGGAATTCCACAGCGGAAAATCACGCCAACAGCACACAAACAACACGTCAGCCAGCCGGTCCAGGATGCCGCTCCACCGAACGGCAACGTTCGGATCGATCCCCTGCCGCAACAGTCAGGCTCGACGCCAGAATCCCTGGCCGAGAGGCAGGACGCACATGCAAAAAACCACCCCGGAGGATGGTTTTTGCATCGGGAGCCGAAGCCTCCGTCGTTCGTGACGGCCAGGCAAGCCGGGCCGCATCGCAAGCGTGGACCGGCCGAGCGCGGCGATCACGCGCGGAAGACGTCTTCCAGCACTGTAGCGTCCAGGATGTTCAACGACCGGGTTTCCAGATCCTTTGACCGGGCGGTTTGAATGCGTTGCGTGGTCTCGGCATCCACCGCACTGAACCGGCGCTGGATCTGGCGCAACAGCAAGTCGGCCTGGCCTTCGACTCGGCCTTCAGCAATCCCTTCCAGGCGGCCGCGCTTGATGCCTTCACGTTCAATGAGTGTGACGTACGTCATCCTGCTTTCCTCCGACAGGGCAGTGATCGCCCGCTGATAGTCCGGTTCCAGATCCTCGGGCAGCGCGATCATCCATTCGATCAGGCGGTAGACCTGCCCGGCCACCTCCGGTTCGTAGCCGTAGCGCCGCAACGCCCGGACCAGCTCGAACTTCGGCCCCAGCCGCGTGCGTTTGTCCCGGTAGCGATTGGCCTGCAACTGCGCCATGATGACCACCGCGGACGGATTGCCGAGTGCCAGGGATTCCAGCTCGTCCCAACGGTCCCGCCAGCCTTCCAGTTCTACGACAGGAAAGGTGAATCGGACCCCTTGGCCCCGGTGTTCGTCGGTGTGGGTCAGGTGGCCGTCCACGCCCCGGTTGTCCAGCAGAATGCCCAGGCTGTAGACGGCGGGAGGCAAGTCCAGCCCCCGCTGGCGCTGGAAAGCACGAACGGATGGAAATGTCCTACGCGTAGCGTGCGGCAGATCCGCGTTAGGAAGTCTTCCGCCGCCCCATCCCCACCGCCCGTATTTCCCCGCAGTGGCAAGTCCGATCAAAATCGGCCGGATCGCCTTTCATCACGGCGCCGGCACCCGCATCATGGTTTCCATCCCCAACCCGACGGAAACCGACCATGGGCCAGATCGATGCCGCCTACCGCCGCCTGTTCGGGCACGCAGTCATGGTGCGCGACCTGATGGCCTGCGCCTTGCCCACCACGCTGTTCCACGCCCTGGATTGGGGCGGCATGCGTGCCGTCCCGACACACTATGTCAGCGATCGGCTGAAGAAACGTTCGGGCGACATCGCCTGGCTGATCCCCTACCGGCGCGGTCCGGGACAGCCGCCACAACCGCGCGATCTGTGTGTGCTGCTGTTGCTCGAACACCAAAGCACATCCGATGCGACCATGTCGTTGCGGGCCGCTGTCTACACAGGGCTGGCCTATCAGTCGCTGCTGCGCAATCAGGACATCGAACCGCCTTTGCCGCCGGTGCTGCCCGTGGTGCTGTACAGCGGCGACAGGCCCTGGCGGGCATCCCGGGACATGTCGGGCCTGGTGGCGGCCGTGCCCGGTGACCTGCGGCCCTATCAGTTGCAGATGCGTTACCTGCTGATCGAAGAACGATCATTGCTGCGGGCCAGCGGCCCGCCCGACACGAATCTGGCCGCCCTGCTGTTTCGCATGGGCTCCCACCGCGATATTGAGCAATGGCGCGCTTTGCTGCACACTGTCATGCAGGCGACGCAAGGGCCCGAATTCAAGGAATTGAAGCGCAGCATCACTGCCTGGCTGCTGCTCATGGCGCAGTCCAACGCGGGGCTGAGCGAGGCCCTGCCCGTCGTGAACTCCCTGGAGGAACTGGACATGATGATCAGCGAAAAACCCGGTATCTGGGCTCAGCAATGGAAGCAGGAAGGGATACTGAAAGGTCAAGCCGACCTGCTGCTGCGCCAGATCGAACGGCGCTTCGGCGCGGTTCCGGATGCGGTGACACAACGCATCCATGGCGCGGACGAATCCGCACTGACGCTCTGGTCCTTGAACATCCTGGATGCCGCCACACTGGATGAGGTGTTCCGCGACTGAGCGGCCCTCGGCCGGTTCGGCTGCCCGTCCGATTCCGACAGCATGCGCGCGTAGCGGACGACAGATCCGCGTTAGAGAACCTCTGATGCACATGCAAAAAACCACCCCGGAGGGTGGTTTTTTGCATCGGGAGCCGAAGCCCCCGTCGTTCGTGACGGCCCGGCAAGCCGGGCCGCATCGCAAGCGTGGACGAGCCACGCGAGACGATTAGAACTTGTGGTTCAGACCGATACCAGCTTCGGTACCCTTCAGGTCCTTCACGTAGCCGATGTTCTTGGCGTAGGAAGCATAGGTGTACAGGCTGGTGCGCTTGGACAGCGGGTACACGTAGTTCAGCTGGTAGGTGCTGATGTTGTCGGCACCGTCGCCCCACTTGTCGCTGTCGTCCAGGTTGGACGTGGAGTAGTTCCAGCCAGCGTACAGGGTACCGCCAGCCAGAGGAGCGCTCAGGCCGACGTGGTAGTTGCTGGACTTGAAGTCGTTGTCCAGCGTGGCGACACCAGCGGGGAGGGTCACACCGGTCAGGCCACCAGCGGCGCCGTTCCAGCCCAGCTTGCCGTGACGGTCTTGGCCGTAGGCCAGGCCCAGCTTCACGACTTCGAAGTCGTAGGAGCCGTTGATCTGCCAGGAAGTGGCGGCATCCAGGTTCGAAGCCGAGCCGACCGCGCCCGTTTGGCTCTGACGGTCATAGCTGGCGCCGACGCCGATCGGGCCGTTGGCGTACAGGGCGCCGACGGACACGCGGGAACCGCGGTTGGCGAAGGCGGAACCGTCGGTGTTGCGACCCACGGTGGTGCCGCCGTCGTTGTCGGTACCGTACATCAGGATGGCCTTGAAGCCGGACAGGTCGGGCGTCGTGTACTTGAAGGAGTTGTCGACGCGGGTGCCTTCGCCCAGACCGGTGGAACCGAAGACCTTGTCGGCGTCACCCAGGTTCACGCCGTTGGGCACCAGGAAGGTGTCCACGCCGGCGGAGTACTGGCGGCCCATCGTGAAGGTACCCCAGTTGTCGCTGGACAGACCCACGAAGGCTTGGCGGTGGAATTGACGGTCACCGTTGGCGGCCTTGCCGTCACCCAGGTTGAAGCCTTGCTCCAGTTGGAAGATGGCGCGCAGGCCGTCGCCCAGATCTTCGGAGCCCTTCAGACCGAAACGGTTGCCGTTGAAGGTGCCGTCACGCAGGCCCGAGGACTTGGCGGTGACGTCAGCGCCAGCGTGGTCGTACTTGTAGTTCTGGTAGCCGTAGCCGGTGTCCAGAATGCCGTACAGCGTCACGGACGTTTCCGCTTGAGCAACGCCGGCGGTGGCGAAACCAGCCAGCAGAGCGGCGGCGAGCAGAGTCTTTTTCATGTAAGAAATCTCCGTAGATTTGTGTGAATCAGAGCAGGCCAACAACAACCTGTGCCGCTGCTCTTCCAACTCCGCGATGGGAAGTTGTAGGTATTGCATCAAAAATCCGGGATGAATGCCATGTCGAGCGGGATAAAACGGCCAGTTTCCCGGGAAGCCGTTGCATGTCCGCAACAACGATGCAGACGCTTTCGCCAAAGGTCGGGGATTACCCTGATGTTGTATCCGGACGCGGGGATTGGATTCAAACCGTGCGGGGTGCCGCCGCCGAGGATGCGGGCCATCCCACCGGGACGGACCCACGCCGGTGCCGGTGCCGGTGCCGGACCCAGGCCCGGCCCGCGCCGGACCGCGCGTCAGAGCCTGCCTTCGGCCACCGCCTCCTCGATCAGCCGATGCAGCCGGGACTGCCATCCCTTGCCCGTCGCGCGCAAATACGCCAACAGCCGGGGATCCATCCGCATGGTCAGAGCCTGACGGCGTACCGCCACAGGCGGCCGCCCCGGGCGACGCACGACGGCATCCACCGAATTCCAGTACGCCGCCACGGCGTCCGGATCATTAGGATCGTAGGGATCAACATCCGGATCGTAGACAACGGGCTTGTCCATCCGCACATCCTCCTGGACGCGCTTCCAGTTCGTCCGGGAATCAACTTTCCGTGTGTTCACGATATAACCTCCGCTCGACCTTTGAGGCACGCCGCAATGAAATGGGTCTCAATGCGTCGCCCCGGACAACATATACCAGCATCAGGACGACACCCACATTCAATCACCTTCATTTATTGTATGTGCATTTATTATCTTCGTCCATCCATGATGGTGTGGCGGCAGCCGATCATCCGTCATGGGCCAAGCCTCATCCTGCAGGCTCCACCCTTCGTGGACTATTCGGACTTCGCACAGATGACGGAAATATCCGCCTGGCCCGACCGCGTCGTATCATCACCCCCATTGCAGCCCTCAGTCCCCCGGAGCCTTCCCCTTGCCCGCCCTGAACAAGATCACCTGCGTCGAGGACTTCCGCCGCGTCGCGCGCCGCCGCGTGCCGCGCATGTTCTACGACTACATGGATTCCGGGTCCTGGACCGAATCCACCTACCGCGCCAATGAATCCGACCTGCAGGCGCTGAAGTTCCGCCAGCGGGTGGCGGTGGACATCGCCCGGCGCAGCCTGCGGGCGCGCCTGCTGGGCGAGGACGTGGCGATGCCGCTGGCCCTGGCGCCGACCGGGCTGACGGGCATGCAGCGCGCCGATGGCGAGATCCTGGCCGCCCGGGCGGCGGAGCGCTTCGGGGTGCCGTTCACGCTGTCGACCATGAGCATCTGCTCGATCGAGGACGTGGCCGCCCGCACCAGCCGGCCGTTCTGGTTCCAGCTGTACGTGATGCGCGACCGGGAGTTCATCGGCCGGCTGATCGACCGCGCCCGCGCGGCGCGCTGTTCGGCCCTGATGGTGACGCTGGACCTGCAGGTGATGGGGCAGCGGCACAAGGACATCAAGAACGGCCTGTCCACGCCGCCGCGCCCGACGCTGGCCAATCTGGCGAATCTGGCGCTCAAGCCGCAGTGGTGCCTGGAGATGCTGCGCACGCCCCGGCGCGCGTTCGGCAACATCGTGGGGCACGCCAAGGGGGTGGCGGACATGCGTTCCCTGGCATCCTGGACGGCGGAGCAGTTCGACGCCACGCTGAGCTGGGGCGACCTGGCCTGGATCAAGGAACGCTGGGGCGGCAAGCTGATCGTGAAAGGCATCCTGGACGCGCAGGACGCCCGTCATGCGGTGGACGCCGGAGCGGACGCGCTGGTGGTCTCGAACCACGGCGGGCGCCAGTTGGACGGCGCGCCCTCGACGATCGCCGCCCTGCCCGCCATCGCCCAGGCCGTGGGCGACCGCATCGAGGTGCTGATGGACGGCGGCGTGCGCAGCGGCCAGGACACGCTGCGCGCCCTGGCGCTGGGCGCGCGCGGCGTGCTGGTCGGCCGCGCGTTCCTGTACGCCCTGGCCGCCTACGGCGAAGCCGGGGTGCTGCGCTGCCTGGAATTGATGGCCAACGAGCTGGACGTGTCCATGGCCTTCTGCGGCCGCACGCGGATCCAGGACGTGGACCGGCGCGTGCTGGTGAATCCGGCGGATTGACGGCGTTATCGCCGGTATACACCAGGACGGACTCCTGCAGACACGACAATCACAGCGATGCGGGATGCAGCGCCTTGATCACAACCTCCGGCGCCTGAGCCATGACCTTCAGCAAGGCGACGGCCGGCCCCGTGGGGTCGCGCCGCCGCTGTTCCCAATTCTGTAGCGTGCGCACGCTGACGTTGATCGCCGCCGCGAAATCCCCCTGGGACAGGCGCGTGCGTTCCCGCACGGCCTTGACATCCAGCGCCTCGACCTTCGTGCGCCGGCCCACCAGCGTTCCAGCACGGATGGCCCGGGCTTCCCGCAGGCTCTGCTTGAGTTCGTCGAACAGTTTGTCGTCCATGTTTCACAGGTCCTTCACCAAGGCGCGCAAGACCTCCACCTGCGTGGGGGTCAGATTTTCCTGAGCGGCCTTGGCATAGGCGATCAGCATCAGAATCTGGTCGTCCGCCGTGATCCAGTAATAGATCACTCTGAGCCCTCCCTGCTTCCCAGCACCCGGGCGCCGAAATCGGACTTTCCGGATACCGCCACCGCCAGGAATGAGATCGCCCTGCCTGGGGTTCTTTGCCAAGGCTAGTTGCAACTCCGCATAGTCCTCATCGGAAAGGAGCGCCAGAATCTGCCGGGTGAACAGCGGAGTCTCAATGAATTCCATTTTGGATTATACGCCCCTGGCGTATGTCTACTTGAAAATTTAAACACCCTATTCTGCAAGCTCACGCATCCCTGGGCGATTCGGACTTCACACAAGGGACACGGATGCCACGGCCCACACCGACCCGCCCATGACAGCCGGCACGCCGCCGCGCTAGACTGCCGCATGCTGAACATCCTCTGGCTCGGGTTCTTTCTCGTCGCGGCGGCGGCCGCGCTGTTTCAATGGCTCGCCCTGGGCGATCCGGACGTGTTCGCCCGCCTGATCGCCAGCCTGTTCGACATGGCGGACCTGTCGGTCAAGCTGATGCTGCTGCTGTTCGGCACCCTGACGCTGTGGATGGGCTTCCTGAAGATCGCCGAATCGGCCGGGCTGGTGGCCGGCTTGGCCCGGCTGCTGGGGCCGCTGTTCCGGCGCCTGATGCCGGAAGTGCCGGCCGGGCACCCGGCCCTGGGCCTGATCACGCTGAACTTCGCCGCCAACGCGCTGGGGCTGGACAATGCCGCCACGCCCATCGGCCTGCGGGCCATGCACGCGCTGCAGACGCTGAACCCGGCACCCCGATCCGCCAGCAACGCGCAGATCCTGTTCCTGGTGCTGAATTCCTCGTCGCTGACGCTGCTGCCGGTGACGATCTTCATGTACCGGGCGCAACAGGGTGCGGCCGATCCGACGCTGGTGTTCCTGCCGATCCTGCTGGCGACCTCGGCCTCGACGCTGGTGGGGCTGCTGTCGGTGGCCTTCATGCAGCGGCTGCGGCTGCACGATCCCGTGGTCCTGGCCTGGCTGGGCGGCGGCGCGCTGCTGCTGGGCGGCTTCATGGCGCTGCTGGCATCCATGAGCACCGCCGCCGTGGCCGCCCTGTCTTCGCTGCTGGGCAATCTGGCACTGTTCGGCATCCTGATCGTCTTTCTGATCGCCGGCGCCTGGAAGCGCATCCCGGTCTACGAAAGCTTCATCGAGGGCGCCAAGGACGGCTTCGACGTCTGCAAGGGGTTGCTGCCTTATCTGGTGGCCATGCTGTGCGCGGTGGGGGTGCTGCGCGCCTCCGGGGCGCTGGACGTGCTGCTGGACGGCATCCGCTGGCTGGTGCATGCGGGCGGCCTGGACGCGCGCTTCGTCGACGCCCTGCCGACCGCCCTGGTCAAGCCGTTTTCCGGCAGCGCGGCGCGCGCCCTGATGATCGAGACCATGCAGCACAGCGGGCCGGACAGTTTCCCCGCCCTGCTGGCCGCCACCGTCCAGGGCAGCACCGAAACGACCTTCTACGTGCTGGCCGTGTATTTCGGCGCGGTCGGCATTCAGCGCGCGCGCCACGCCGTGGGCTGCGCGCTGCTGGCGGACCTGGCGGGCGTGCTGGCCTCGATCGGGGTGTGCTATTGGTTCTTTGCGTAGGGTCAGGCTGCGACTGTGATCCCGGGCTCATGCGCCCGCCGCACCGGCCGCACCACGATCTCGACCTGCTGGTCGAACGAGACCAATGCCCGCATCAGCCGTTCCAACGAAATATTCTGAAGCTTATAACGGCGGACCTGGGACACCTTGGACTGGGTCATGCCTGTGATCGCCACCACCGCCATCTGGCTCAGACCGCGCTGATCGATCAAAGTATTGAGCTTGAGGGCGAGAGCCGCCTTGACAGTCAGTTCCTCGGCATCATCGAAGCCGAGATCCAGCAAAACGTTATCGGTACCCTCGGAACGCACGTCGAGACTCATGGTGTCCTCGCACCCGTCCCATGACGGGCCAATGCGGCCTGCAGCCGCTTTCTGATCAAATCCACGTCAGGCCGCGGCGTGGCGATGCCCGACTTGGATTTCTTCTGGAATGCATGGAGCACATGCACCGCATCGAAGATCCTTCCCAATACAGGAGTTTGCGGCGCTGACACATAATTATATCCGTTCGGATATAGATATCCAGAAGTAGAAACTCATATTCTGGATAAGGTGTCAGCTCTCCACCAGATCGGAAATCTCACAAGAGTCGAAAAGGTCCCGATTCAGGCCTTCCTGCAATCAACCCGACACCCCGACACTGGCCAGCGCCCGCAAGGGGCCGGCGGCGCGGATGGCGTCGATCTGGGCCGGGTCGCGCACGTAGAGCGTGCCGCCGAAGGACAGGGCGTTCAGGGACACGCCCTGGAAGTGTTCCCGCCCGCGGGGCAGCACCAGCATCCAGCCGTCGCCCACCAGCATGTTGCAGGGCGGCAGCAGGCCGTCCGCGCCGGGGCGCAGGTCGAGCGCGGCGCAGGCCTGGCCGAACGCGATCAGCATGGCCCGGGCGCTGGCCTCGGCATCGGCGCCCAGGCCCGCATCCACGCGCACGAAGCAATGGGCCAGGTCCAGCGCGGGATGGCGGACGACGGCGCCCTGCGCCTGACTCGCCGGCAGGCCGGCTCCCAGGGCGCGCAGCGAGGCGTTGCCCGGCGCGTCGGGGATCCACTGCACATGCTTGTGCCGCTGGCTGGCGCCCGCGGCGGCGCCGCCGTTGTAGAAGCCCAGGCCGCCCTGCGCCGACAGGATGAAGGCCAGGGCCTGGAAGTCGATGTCTTCCAGCGGCGAAAGCTGTTCCGCGAACGTGCGCCGGGCCAGCACCCGGTGGTGCGGGCACACGGGGAATTTGTTGAGGATGGCCGTGTGGTGCGCCCCCACCGGGCCGACGAGCAGGGCGGGATCGGGCTTCAGGAAGGGATTGAAATCCGGATCGCGCGGCCCGCCCGGCAGGGTGACGGCCTGGCCGCCGGAAGACGCGGTCCCGCCCGTCGTCGCGTCCCGCTTTGCCGCGTCCTTGGCGGCCAGGGCGGCCACCCAGCGGATGATGAACGGCAGGCCCCGGTCCTCGATCACGACCTGCTCGGCCTCGATGGGCCGCAGGTCGCCCGAGGCGATGGCCCGGTCGCTGCGCGCGCGCACGGCGTCCATGAAGTTAGAATGCATATTCCTCCTCCGCATGGGCGGTTCGGGTTCCGCCGGCCGTGCCGACGGGGTTCGGATCCCGACGGCGATTTTTCCCGATTGTAGGAAATCGCCGCCAAAGATGCCCGATCGGGGGATGAACACAACACACGGAGGCGTTTCATGTTTTCCTGCCCACGCATGCGGACCTGGGTCCGGGGCGCCCTGGCGACGGGCGCGGGCCTCTGGCTGGCGGGCTGCGCCAACATCGCCGCCACCCCGCCCGGCACGCCCCTGGCCCAGGTGACGGCGCAATTCGGCGCGCCGACGCTGCGATGCGTCGACCGCCAGGGACATGACCGCGTGGTCTGGTCACAGCAGCCCCTGGGGCAATACGCCTGGGGCGCCACGGTGGACGCGCAGGGCCGCGTCCAGGGCGTCGAACCCATCCTGACCGACGAACACTTCCAGGTCCTGAAGCAGGGCGAATGGACAGCGGATCAGGTGCGCTGCGAATTCGGGCCGCCCGCCATCATCGACACGGCCGGCCTGCCCAATGTGCGCCAGATCGTCTGGAGCTACCGCTACAAACAGGATCACGTCTGGAATTCGCTGATGTACGTGTTCATGGGCCGCGACGGCGACCGGGTGACGAAATTCCATCCGGGGCCCGACCCGATGTACGACCGGGAGGTCATGTTCCCGAGGTTCTGATGCCTGGGCGGCCGGGGGATTCCGCGCGGACTCAGGCCAGCGGTTTCTGCCCCATGGCCAGCACGCCGGACAGCAGCAGCATGGCGGCCGACACGGCCAGCCCGAAGGACAGTGAGCCGGCCCGGTCGCTGATCCATCCGCAGGCGGCCGGACCGATCGTCTGACCGATGGCGAACAGGCTGGTGGCGACCGCCATGGCATTGCCCCAGGCCGGCCGCGCCATATTGCCCTTGACGAAGCCGGTCACCGCGGAAGGCACCATGAAGACGCTGCCGCCCACCAGCATCGC
>CBFGXR010000023.1:0-13201 GCA_965652675.1 uncultured Castellaniella sp. | reverse complement strand
GACGCGTTTTTCGGTCTCGCGCACGGACAGCCGCCGGGCGACGACCTCGTTGGCCAGCAGGATCTGCTGCGCGGCGTCGGTGGCCAGCAGGGCCCGGGCATGGCCCATGTCGATGTCGCCGGCCAGCAGCATGGTCTGCACGGGCTCCGCCAGATTCAGCAGGCGCAGCAGGTTGGTGGTGGCCGAGCGCGAGCGGCCGATGGCGGTGGCGGCCTGTTCGTGGGTCAGACCGAATTCGTCCAGCAGACGGCGCACGCCGTGGGCTTCCTCGAGCGGGTTGAGGTCTTCGCGCTGGATGTTTTCGATCAGCGCCATGGCGGCGGCGTTTTCATCCGCCACGCGCCGCACCAGGACGGGAACCGCGTCCAGGCCGGCGATCCGCGCGGCGCGGAAGCGCCGTTCGCCGGCGATGATTTCGTACTGGCCGGGTTCGTCTTCCAGGGGACGGACCAGGATGGGCTGCATGATGCCCTGGGCGCGGATGGATTCGGCCAGGTCGTTCAGCGCGCCTTCGTCCATGCGGGTGCGCGGCTGGTAGCGGCCCGCGCGCAGGACGCCGACCGGCAACTGGCTGGGGGCGTCGTCCTTCTGGCGCCCCACCGCGTCCAACGCGCCGTTGTCGGCGCCCAGCAGGGCGTCCAGTCCGCGTCCGAGTCCTTTTTTACGAGTGGCCATCGTATTGTGTGTCCTATGGGTGATGCCGCGCGCGCCTTCAGGCCGCGCGCGGACGAATCCGGCCGCCGACACGGCGGATGAGTTCCTCGCCGAAGGCGAGATAGGCCCGGGCGCCCCGGGACGACTTGTCGTAGACCACGCCGGGCTGGCCGTGGCTGGGCGCCTCGGCCAGGCGCACGTTGCGCGGCACGACCGTCTTGAAGACCTTGTCTCCGAAATGCGATTCGAGCTGGGCCGAGACCTGCTGCTGCAGCGTCATCCGCGTGTCGAACATGACGCGCAGCAGGCCGATCAGTTCCAGGTCCGGATTCAGGTTGCGGTAGATCCGCTTGATGGTGTTGACCAGGTCGGACAGCCCCTCGAGTGCGAAATATTCGCACTGCATGGGGATGATCACGCCGTGGGCGCCCGCCAGGCCGTTCAGCGTCAGCAGGGACAGCGTCGGCGGGCAGTCGATCAGGATGAAGTCGTAGTCCCCGGCGACAGCCGCCAGCGCCCGCTTCAGCTGCATTTCGCGGTCGTCCATCTGCACCAGGTCGATCTCGGCGCCGGACAGTTCGCGGTTCGAGGGGAGCACGTCGTAGCCGCCGGTCTCGGAACGGATGCGGGCCCGGGCGATGTCGGCCTCGCCGATCAGCACCTGATACAAATTGACGGATGCCGCGTTCTTGTCGATGCCGCTGCCCATGGTGGCATTGCCCTGCGGATCCAGGTCCACCAGCAGCACACGCTGGCCGTGCATCGCCAGCGACGCGGCCAGGTTGATGGCCGTGGTGGTCTTGCCCACGCCGCCCTTCTGGTTGGCGATGCAGAACACGCGGGCGGATTTAGGACGATCGGCAGTCATGGGGTTCCTTCGGGACCGGTTGAATCGAGTTCCAGCAGACAGCGGCGCGCATCCATCTCGGGTACGCTCAGTTCGACGGCGCGTTTCACGAACCAGCCCGTGTCGGCTTCCAGGGCGGCCCGTTCGGCGACGGGATCCTGGCCCTTCATGGCCAGCATCGCGCCGCCGGAGGCGCGGTGATGCGCGGCCACGCGCACGAAATCCGACAATGAGGCGAACGCGCGTGAAATCACCAGGTCCGCCCGCAGGCTGTCCATGGATTCGATGCGGCCGTGTTCGGCGCGCACGTTCTTCAGCCCCAGGACGCCGGCCGCCTGACGGATGAACGCGGTCTTCTTGCCCACCGCATCCACGCAGACGATGGACCATTCCGGCTGGCAGATGGCCAGAATGATACCCGGTAAACCGGCGCCCGATCCCATGTCCGCGACATGCAGGTCATGATGCGGCCAGCGGGACCGCAGTTCGGGCACGATGGCCAGACTGTCGAACACGTGCTGCACCAGCATTTTCCCGGGATCCCGGACGGCGGTCAGGTTGTAGGCCTTGTTCCAGTGCCGCAATTGCTCTAGATAGCCCAGCAGCACGGGGATGCGCGAGTGATCCGACCGCATGCCCAGGGCGTCCAGGGCCTTTTCCAGGCGCTCCTGGAACTCCAGGAAAGGGGTGGCGCCGGTCATGCCGCCCGACGCTCGCGCGCGTGCCGCTTCAGGTGGACCAGCAGCAGGGACACCGCCGCCGGCGTGACGCCGGAGATCCGCGCCGCCTGGCCGATGGTGGCGGGCCGCGCGGCCGCCAGGCGCTGCCGCACCTCGGTGGACAGGCCGGCGACGCCGGCATAATCGAAGTCGTCGGGCACGGCCTGATCCGCCTGGGCCTTCTGGCGTTCGATCTCGTCGCGCTGGCGATCCACGTAGCCGGCGTACTTGGCCTGGATGTCGACCTGTTCGGCCTGCACGGGGTCTTCCAGTCCGGGGCCGGCCAGCAAAGCGCCCTGTTCGTCCCGCAGCGTCATCAGGACATCGTATTCGACGTCGGGACGCCGCAGCAGGTCCAGCAGGCTGGGATGACGATCCAGCCGCTGCAGGGACAGATGTTCCCGGGCGTGGGCATCCAGCACCGCCGGATTCACACGGGTCTCGCCGAGTCGCTGGATTTCGGCCGCCACGGCGTCGCGCTTGCGGCAGAAGGCATCCCAGCGCGCATCGTCCACCAGGCCCAGCGTCCGCCCGATTTCCGTCAGGCGCAGATCGGCGTTGTCCTCGCGCAGGCTGAGCCGGTATTCCGCCCGCGAAGTAAACATTCTGTAAGGTTCAGTAACGCCTTTGGTTACAAGGTCATCCACCAGCACGCCCAGATACGCCTGGCTGCGATCCAGCGTCCAGGGTTCTCGGCCCATCACCTGCAAAGCGGCATTGGCGCCCGCCAGCAGCCCCTGGGCGGCGGCTTCTTCGTAACCCGTGGTGCCGTTGATCTGCCCCGCGAAGAACAGCCCCCGGATGGCCCGGGTCTCCAGCCAGGCATGCAGATGCCGGGGATCGAAATAATCGTATTCGATCGCATAGCCGGGCCGCATGATGCGGGCATTTTCCAGACCCGGCAGGCTGCGCACCAAGGCGAACTGGATATCGAACGGCAGACTGGTCGAAATCCCGTTCGGATAGATTTCACGTGAAGACGCCCCTTCCGGTTCCAGGAACACCTGATGGCTGGTCTTGTCGGCGAAACGATGGATCTTGTCTTCGATCGAAGGACAGTAGCGCGGCCCGATACCTTCAATTGTTCCCTGATCACTGTACATGGGCGAACGATCCAAGCCTGAACGCACGATTTCGTGCGACCGTTCGTTGGTATGCGTGATCCAGCACGGCACCTGTTCCGGATGCATGTCGGCCCGGCCCATGAAGGAAAATACCGGCACCGGATCCGTATCTCCGGGCTGGACCTCCGTCCTGGAAAAATCGATGGTGTTTGCATCGATACGCGGCGGCGTCCCGGTCTTCAATCGCCCCTGGGGCAGTTTCAGTTCCCGGAGCCGCTGACCCAGACTGGTCGCAGGTGGGTCCCCTGCCCGGCCCGCCGCGTAATGCGATAGGCCGACGTGCATCAGACCATTCAGAAACGTCCCCGCCGTCAGGACCACGGCGCGTGCCCGGAATACCAGACCGATCTGGGTCCGCGCGCCCACCACACGATCACCCTCCAGAATCAGGTCATCCACGGCCTGCTGGAAGATCATCAGATTCTGCTGGCCTTGCAGCATCATCCGCATGGCACGTCGATACAAGGATCGGTCCGCCTGCGCACGCGTTGCACGAACAGCCGGCCCCTTGGAACGATTCAATATCCTGAACTGGATGCCCGCCTGGTCGGTCGCCCAAGCCATGGCACCACCCAGCGCATCGACTTCCTTGACCAGATGTCCCTTGCCGATCCCTCCAATGGAAGGATTGCAGGACATCTGACCCAGGGTGTCCATATTGTGGGTCAACAAAAGGGTGGACGCACCCATGCGGGCCGCGGCCAATGCAGCCTCGGCCCCAGCATGACCACCACCGATCACGAGGACATCGAATTCTTCAGAGTAATTCATAGGGGAAAACAGGAAGGTTCCCGAAATTATACTTCGCGAACCACATCGAAAGATGTTCCACGTGAAACAGAGTTTTTGTGTTCCACGTGGAACATCTTATTGAGTGAGAGTGACTTGGGGATGTTTCACGTGAAACGTCAGCACCTAGCAATCAAACCAAGGTATCACAGGTATTTAGACCGGACTGGCCTGACCCCTGGGTTCCGGGACAGGCTGCGAACAGTCCCTTCACCCAGGGCCATGCCAAACCTCAGAATGATTTAAATACACAGATCAAAAGCTCATTGCCAGTGCATTGCACCTCAATTCTCGACAGAGCATTCGAAAGGCCATTCGGGACTGTTGGAACACTGTCTCGAATGGCCCCTCGAATGATCGAGGTCTAAAGAAACTTCAGCAAATCCATATCTCTGAATCAAATAGACCAAAAACACGAACCTTATCAAAGCCGAAAGTTCAGGATGTTCCACGTGAAACACACCCTGGACCATTAGCAAACACCCCCTGTGAACAAAGCTGTGGACAAACCCTGAACAACAGAGGTACAAGTTTCCTTGACCTTGAACATCTTCAACCACCCAGGCAATAAAAAAGGCACTCCGAAGAGTGCCTTTACAGAAAGCCGACGCTGGATTACAGCGGGCGGATTTCAGCAGCCTGGGGACCCTTGGGGCCGTCCTTGACTTCGTACTGCACGGCCTGGCCTTCGTTCAGGCTGCGATAGCCGCGACCTTCGATGGCGGAGAAGTGCGCGAACACGTCGGTACCACCGGCGTCCGGCGTGATGAAGCCGAAGCCCTTCTCAGCGTTGAACCATTTGACTTTGCCCGTTTGAGCCATGATCTGAAACGTCCTAAATGAATGAAAGAAAACAATGAATCAAGAACGCTGAAACGAAACAGATCGTGCCGGAGTGCGAGTAGCAACAGGGCATGCCGTGTGCGAGACGTGCGTACTGCTAGATTGCATTGCAACAGGGAGCATAACTACGCAATATGAAAAGTCAAATCATAGTTTTCCCTTATGCGCGATTGTATCCGCAACTGAAGCCGTCGTGCTCGAAATCGCGTCTTAAAACCAACACATTGCAAAACCACACATGCTGAATCCGCTGCCATCCAAACTGCCCGACGTCGGCAGCACCATCTTCACCGAAATGAGCGCGTTGGCCGTTCAGTGCCAGGCCATCAATCTGGGGCAGGGCTTTCCGGACTATCCGCCACCAGGCCCCCTGATTCAGGCTGTCAGCGAAGCCATGCTGCAAGGACACAACCAGTACGCGCCCATGGCGGGCCTGCCTCGGTTGCGCGAAGCCATCGCGTCCAAAGTACAGGCGCAGCACGGACAGGTTTACTCGACCGAATTGGAAATCACGGTCACGGCCGGAGCGACCGAGGCATTGATGAGCAGCCTGCTCGCACTGACCCATCCGGGAGATGAAGTTCTGCTGATCGATCCGGCCTATGACCTGTACGCGCCCTCGATCCGGCTGGCGGGTGCCGCAGCCGTGCGGGTTCCCATGCGACCACCTTGTGAAGGTGATCCGGCATTTCGCATCGACTGGGACCGGGTGGAAGCGGCCATCACACCCAAAACCCGGATGCTGGTGCTGAACTTTCCGCACAATCCGACCGGCCTGACGCTGAAATCCGAAGATCTGGACGCACTGGAAGCCATCATTTCCCGTCATCCGGTTCTGCTGCTGTCGGATGAGGCCTACGAACACATCGTGTTCGACGGTCGCGGCCACCTGAGCCCGGTCTCCCGGCCGTCGCTGGCAAGACAGACGGTGCTGGTTTCGTCGTTCGGCAAGACCTTTCATGCCACCGGCTGGAAGATCGGCTATTGCTGCGCTCCCGCGCATGTGATGGCGGAAATCCGCAAGGTCCACCAGTTCACCGTCTTTTCCGTCAGCACTCCCATGCAGGCCGGAATCGCTCGCTATCTGAGCGAATCCGACACCTTGTCCGAACTCTCAAAGTTCTATCAGAAAAAACGGGACCGGCTGTTTTCCGGCCTGGAAGACACAGCCCTCCGGCCATTGAGATCGGAAGGGACGTTCTTCCTGCTGGTGGACACCACCGCCCTGGGAGACGGATTGGAAAAGGATCTGGCCATCCGCCTGACCCGGGAAATCGGTGTCGCCAGCATCCCGGTGTCGGCTTTCTATGCCGATCCGAATCGTCCCGTGGCCAACCATCGATTGTTGCGGCTGTGTTTCGCCAAACTGGATGCCACGCTGGATCAGGCGCTGGAACGGTTGAGGGGTTTGAATTCCCGGCTGGCTGGTTGAGTGCTTTATGTTTTTCTCTTTTCTTTGATATAAAACCGATAGGAATGATGGAAGCCTGTGGATAACTTGGAAAACCTGATAATTGATTAAAAATCAAAACCTTATGATGCGTTTTCCTGTGGGCGCTTCTGTGCGTGGTCCTGGCATGCTTTGGGGATGATTTTTGAGTCCCGGGAAAAGGCCGTGCTTATGAACAACTTGTCGACAGGATAGGCACATGAAGCCGCCTCTGGACTTATCCACAGGCGGTGATCGGGAAATCAGGCCGGCTGGATGTCGCCGATTGTCGGAATCCGGGCGCCGTCATCGAACACCAGAGTGCGTTCTGGCCATAGCATGGCGGCCAGCCGGTAACGGTTTTCCGGGCCCTTGTCGGAGGATTTCCTTGGCCGCCAACGGGCGCCGACGGAATAGTCGATGCAGAATGCCTGCCGATGCCGGCCGTGCCAGGCCGTGGGCGCCACGCCTTCGAACAGGCGCCCGTAGCGCCAGGCCGTGCCCCGATCCGGGGATTCGAACAGGCGCCAGTAATGGCCGATCAGCACCGGAGTGGGATCGGGATCCTCGTTCCACCAGGCGGTGCGGTCGGAATAGCGCCAGCGGTTGCCCGAAAAGAAGGGTTGCGGGCTGCGGGCCTCGATGCCGGACGTCAGGCGTTTGATGGGGTTGAGGCGCTGTTCCAGCGATTCGAAATCCGCCACGGCGTCCAGATAGGGCGGGGGATCGTCGGGATCCTCGAGCTGCTTGCCCCAGCGCTCGAGTTCCGCACGGTAGCGGGCATGCAGGTCGTCGGTCCGGGCGGCCTGGAGGATCTTCAGTTCCTGTTCGTGGATCAGTTCCAGGATGTGGCCACGGGGAACGTCGGCGATGGCCTGAATGGAGGCCGGGTCCCAGGCGGCGTGCACGATGCGCAGTCCCGGCATGCGGACCGCCAGGGGCAGGCTGCACAGAAAATCGCGGATTTCCGGGCGTTCCCGGGCCGAGGCGCGGGCAAACGGTGCATAGAATGGGGTATCGGAGGCTTCCCGGCTGTCGAAGAACCAGCCGGAGCCGTCCTTTGCGTCGTTGGCCAGCAGATTGATTTCGTGGTTCCCCAGGATGGCGAGCGCGCGTCCCTGATCCACGAGTTCCCGCACCCGGCGGATGACGCCCACGCTGTCCGGCCCGCGATCGCACAGGTCGCCGATGAACACCAGCAGGCGATCTTGCGTTTCGGGATCTCGTTTCAAGCGATCGAGCAAGGCGTCCAGCGCCTGGATCTCGCCGTGGATGTCGCCGATGACGGCCAGGGGTTGGGCGTCCAGGGTGTGGAGTAGGGTCGGGTTCATCGTCCTATTGTCCTTCGGGACGGGGATCAGGACAATGGATGCGATACATTGCGTCAGTACAAGGTTTCATCCGCCGGCCCGGCCCGCGCGGGTCCCGCATGCGGTAGATTGGACAGGGGCGGACATGCGCCCGGACACTGGATTACAGGAGAGGTCACATGGCGAAGGATATCGTGCTGGCGACGGACGGCTCCGCGTACAGCCTCGAGGCGGCGCGCTATATCGTGAAATCCGGGCTGCTGCCCGATGGTGGCGTCGTGCGCGTTCTGCATGTGATGGCCAACCTGCCCGCCCGGGTGAGCCGCTACGTGGATGCCGGCGCGATCCAGGACTGGTATGGCGAGGAATCCGCCAAGGTCCTGGAACCCACGGCGGACGTCCTGCGCCAGGCCGGCGTGCCTCACGCCGTCGAGTCCCGAGTCGGTTTCGCGCCCCAGGAAATCACGCGTTACGCCGACGAGGTCGACGCCCACATGATCGTGATGGGCTCGCATGGCCGCGGCGTGCTGCTGGATGCGGTGATCGGATCGGTCGCGGGCCGGGTGCTGGCCCTGACGCATCGGCCGGTGCTGCTGATCCAGCATCCGGGAGACGCTCCGGATCAGACCCGGTAGTTGGCCGGCCGGGCCTGAGGACGTGATTCCGTTTCCACGGATGCGTCGTCGCGATCCTGGCCGCCGCAGTGGTGGAACAGCAGATTGAGCAGCACGGCGACCAGCGCGCTCATGGCCACGCCGCTGCCGAAGATCGTCTGCACGTTGGCGGGCAGGCTGTGGTACATGCCCGGAATCAGTACGGGCAGCAGGCCCAGCGCCAGCGCCAGCGTGCAGGTGACCAGGTTGCCTGTCCGCGTGAAGTCGACCCGGGCCAGCATCTGGATGCCGAGTACGCTGATGATGGCGAACACGACGACGGCCGTGCCGCCGACGACGGCGGGCGGAATGCCGTTCAGCATCCGCGCCAGCGGCGTGAAACCGATCACGATGAGCAGCGCGCCGGCGACGGCGGTGACGTAGCGGCTGCGCACGCCGCTGGCGCGGACGATGCCGATGTTCTCGCCGCTGGTCACCATGACGGGCGTGCCGAACAGGCCGCCGATGATGGAAATGATGCCGTCGGAACGGATGACGCGGGGAACGTCCCGGGGCGGGTCCACTTCGCGGCCGACGATTTCCCCGTTGATCACGGTCTGCCCGGTGGCTTCCGCCATGGAGGCCAGGCTCCAGACCAGCATCGGGATGGCGGCCACGAGATCCAGGTGCGGCATGCCGAAGGGAAACAGGGTCGGGGTGCTGACGAGTGGTCCGGCGGCCATCGCGGCGAAGCTGGTTTCGCCCAGCATCATGGCGAACAGGGTGCCGCCCACCAGGCCCAGGGCGACGGACAGTTGGCGCAGGAAACCGCGCAGGAACCTGAAGCACAGGACCGTCAGCCCGATGGTGACCAGCGCCATCAGGAGCTGCGTCGGATCGCCGAAGTGCTCGGTGCCCGGCCTGCCCGTGAACAGCAGGCCCGTCACTTTGACCAGGCTGATGCCGATCACCACGACCATGGTCCCGATGACCAGCGGCGGGAAGTACTTCAGGATGCGGACGAAGAGGGTCACCGCGAGGATGTAGAAGATGCCGGTCAGGATGACGGCGCCGGCCGCCGTCTGCAGGTCGGTCCCCTGGGCGATGGAGATGAACAGGATGGTGGCGGCTCCGCCAGGCAGCATGATGAACGGCAGCCGGACGCCGATTCTGCCGATGCCGACGGATTGCAGGATCGAGCCCAGGCCGCAGAAAACGAAGACGCTGGAAAGCAGCGCCGAGGAGAGCGCCTCGGACAGGTTCAGGGCCTTGGCGATCAGAAAAACGGATGAAACGGGCGCCGCGACCATCACCAGGATGTGCTGGATGGCGAACAGGAACAGCCTGCCGACGGGACGGATCTGATCCACCGGGTGAATGGTTTCCGCCGGCGAATCGCCTTGACGAGGATGGGTTGTCTCCATTGCTGGCCTCTGTGTGGGTTGATGATTTCCAAAACGGTTTGGGATTTATATTTTTCTTTCCCAAATCGATTTATGTCAATGCTCGATCCTGCTGTTCCCCGTGTCAATACCGGGTTTACCCGGGCCGGGAAGCGGTCCACGGGACTGATTGCCGCCAGCCGGTTTGGAAGGTAGAATTCTGGAACACAAATCGATTTGGGAATCGCGGGACGCAGACCTGTCCCATCCCGGATCGCCACCGGGAGATTGGGGATGAACACATTGAAGGGCATGCACGAACGGGCGGTCCTGCTGGTGCCGGACAAAGTCCTGTTGCCCGACGGCGTGCGGTCCGGCCTTGGGGTGCGTGTCGAGCGGGGAATGATCACGGACGTCGGACCGGTGGACGCGTTTGCCGGCGAGGCCCTGCCCGTCATGCCGCTGCCGCGCCGGCTGTTGATGCCGGGATTCGTCGATGCGCATCATCACGTCACGCAGACTTTCGGCAAGTCGCTGGTGTTCGGCGAGCCTTCGGAGATATTCAAGCGCGTCTGGGTGCCGATGGAGCGGCACATGGACGCCAAGGCCATCGATGTCGCCACCCGTCTGGCCGCCTGGGAATCCTTGCGGGGCGGCTTCACCACCGTGGCCGATGCTGGCACCCGGGCCACGGTCGGCATGGAAATCGTGGCCGACGCGATCGCCGAGGTGGGACTGCGATGCGTGCTGGGCGCCATCTGCAATGACCTGCAGGGCGGCCGTACCGTCATGTCGAAGGAGCAGATCCTGCAGCTGGCGCGGCATCATCTGACGCGCTGGGATGGGCATGCGCTGATTCATCCTTCGTTGGCGATCTCCATCCCGGAGGCGGCTTCCGATGAAGTCTTGGTCGCGGTCACGCATCTGTCCCGCGAAGCCCGCGTGCCTTTCCAGACGCATCTGAACGAACATCTGGCCGCCGTCGAGCGTTCGCTGGTCACCACGAACCTGCGTCCCCTGCAGCGCCTGGGCGCGCTGGGTGCCATCGGTCCGGAACTCCTGGCCGCGCACGCCACGCTGCTGACGCCGGACGAAATCACGCTGCTGCGCGACAGTGGCGCCGCCGTCAGCTACAACCCGGTGGCCAGCGCCTGGAAAGGCAATGCGGTCGCGCCGGCCTTGCTCTTGAGCGAACTGGGCGTGCGTCTGGGGCTCGGCACCGACGGCACGCGCAGCGACGCCTTCCGGTTGCTGGATGCCGCGGAAACCGCGCAGCGCCTGACGGCCGGCATGGCGGCCGGGGATTCCTCCTCGGGCGGCGGCTGGCGCTGGCTGGACATGGGGCTGCGCGGTGGCGCGGATGCCGTCGGCCTGTCCGGAAAGGTTGGCGAGATCGCTCCGGGCGCTTTCGCGGATCTGCTGGTCGTGAAGCTGGACGTGCCCGAACTGGTCCCTTCCTGGGACCTGGAGTGGGAACTGGTGCGGCTGGCGAATCGGGACCAGATCGAGTCCGTGATCGTGCAGGGCCGTCTGCGGCTCGACCGCGGCATGCCCGTGGATTGGGATGGCGAGGCGCTGATGGCGCGGGCCCGGGAAATCTCGGAACGCATCGCGGCAAATGCATCGATCCATCGCGTGGATCCCTTCGCCGGTGAACATCGAGCTCAATGGAAGTCGCGCCGCCCATGACCCTGACACCGACCGCTTTTCTATTGATCGGCCTGGCCGTGTTCATTTCGGCCTTTGCCCAGGGCTGCAGCGGCATGGGATTCGCCATGCTGTCGGCGCCGATCGTGACCTTGTTCGCACCCGGACTGATTCCGGTCATGCTGCTGGTGCTGATGATTCCTCTGAATGCCTATGTGGGCTGGCGTGAACGCGCCGCGATCGACTGGCGCGGCGTGAAGCTGATCAGCATCGGCCGGTTTGCGGGGACCTTCCTCGGCCTGTGGATATTGCTGGTGGTCAACCTGCACCAGCTTTCCCTGCTGATCGGCTGGTCCACCCTGATCGCCGCCGTGGTGGCGTTGCTGTCGCCTTCCTTCGATCTGGGCAGGGCGGGCCTGGGCCTGGTCGGTTTGATTACCGGGGTGACCGAGACTTCCACCGGAGTGGGGGGGCCTCCGCTGGCGCTGGCCTATCAGCACAAGAGCGGCGCCGTTCTGCGCTCGACTGTCGCCCTGTGCTTTCTGGTGGGCGAAGTGATTTCCCTGATCGTCCTGATGATCGGCGGCAAGGTCGGTTCCGATACCTTGCTGGTTTCGGTGCAGATGCTGCCGTTTTTGGTGCTAGGATCGTATGCAAGCAAATTCGTGCATCACCGGCTGGATGGCCCCCTGCTGCGTTATCTGGTCCTGGGCTTTTCCAGCATTTCCGGCATCGTGGTGATCCTGCAGGCCTGAGAATCCGATCTTCCTTGTGACCCATAACCGACACACGCACAAACGCGTCACCATCGCCGACGTCGCCCGCGAGGCGGGCCTGTCGCCCACGACCGTTTCCCATTCTCTGAACGGGATCGGCCAGGTGGATCCGCGTACCCGCCAGCACGTCAAGGACGTGGCCGCCCGCCTGAAATACCGTCCCAGCATGCGTGCCCAGCGTCTGCGGGCCGGCCGGTCCCACGCGATCGCCCTGCTGTCTTCCATGCCGGCGGCTGTTTCGGCCGGGGAATCCCAACTGGGGTTCTTCACCGAACTGGCGATGGGGCTGGCCAGGAAGGCGCTGCTGAGCGGCTACGTGCTCATGCTCGCGCCGCCCATGGACCAGTGCGATCCCCTGGCCCTGATGGATATCGATGGCGCCATTCTGCTGGAACCCTCGCCGGATGACCCGGTCGCCCGGGAACTGGATGAACGGGCGGTACCCTGCGTCACCGTCGGCGGCGAGCCCGGGCCGGACAACGTCGATCTGCAGCATGCGGCGGCGGCGGATCTGCTGCTGCGGCACCTGCTTCAATCGGGGGCGCGGCGGCCGGGCCTGATCCTCGGGGCCAGCGGAAGGGCATCCCAGCGGGGCTTCCACGAGCGTTATCTGGCCATGGCCGAGGCCCGGGGTTTCGCACCCGTGGTGGCCTTCGCCGAAGAGGAAGCGGGCGAGGAAGCCGGCCGCCAGGCGGCCGCCCGCCTGCTGGCCGGGCATCCGGAACTGGATGCGCTGTGCATTCCCATCGACACCTTCGCCAGCGGCGCCCTGCGCGCCATCGGCGAGGCCGGCCGCAGGGTTCCCGAAGACCTGCTGCTGGCCACCCGCCACGACGGCGTGCGCGCCCGGACGTGCCAGCCGCCCCTGACCGCCGTGGACTTGCATCTGGACGCCGTGTCGCACGCCGCGATGCAGCGGCTTTTGCGGGTGCTGGGTCATGAGATTCAGGATCCGCCGGTCGGCATTCCGGCGCCGACTCTGGTGGCGCGCCGTTCGACGGGCGCCTGAGACCGGCCGGGCTTCGTCCGTTTTCCGATCGTCCGTCGAGGGTCCGCGCCGGCTTTCAGAAAGCCGGATTTCAGCCGAG
>CBFGXR010000022.1:0-13271 GCA_965652675.1 uncultured Castellaniella sp. | reverse complement strand
CCGGAAACACCTCTCGCCCTTTAAGTCATGAAAAACTGGATGGCACCCAGATTTTTTGCCACAACCCGCACCTGCAACCGCGCACGGCCGACAGCCCGCTGGACTGGAGCGAGGTCATGGCCTTCCTGCGCCGCCGCGTCGGACTGATCGACGGCGTGGTCTTCAGCGGCGGCGAACCGACCATGGACCCCGGCCTGGGCATCGCGATCCGCGAGGCCCGCGCCCTGGGCTACCGCATCGGCCTGCATACCGGCGGCACCCACCCGCGCCGCCTGGCCCAGGTGCTGCCGGACGTCGACTGGGTCGGACTCGACATCAAGGCCGGTTTCCAGGACTACGCCCGCGTCACGCAAGTGGCCGGCAGCGGCGAGCCCGCCCGTGCCAGCCTGCGGGCCGTGCTGGACAGCGGCGTCGATTTCGAATGCCGCACCACCGCCCACCCCGACCTGATCGATGCGAACGGCCTGTTGACCTTGGGCCGTGAACTGGCCGATCTGGGGGTGCGGCGCTACGCGGTGCAGGTCTTCCGCCCGCAAGGCTGCACCGACGAGGACCTGAACGCCCGCGGCCGGTCCCTGCGGGACTGGCCGGGCGCGGCCGTTCAGGACGCGCTGACGGCCCTGTTCGACGCGTTCGAGCTGCGCCGAGGCTGACGGGCCCCGGCCGGAAACACCTCTCGCCCTTTAAGTCATGAAAAACTGGATGGCACCCAGATTTTCATGATATTTTTATAGAACCAAGTTTCGTTTAAAAGAACACTATTTACGAACAACGTTCCAAGGGAGGAAACATGAAATCGATCATCCTGGGTACCCTGATCACTACGATCGCGCTATGCGCGGCACCCGCCGCAGCGGCGCAGCACACGGAATCACGCACGATCAAATTCGGCCACCTGAACAACACCGATCACCCGGTCAGTTTCGGCGTCCGCCGCTTCGCCGAACTGCTGGAAGCCAAGAGCGGGGGCAAGCTCAAGGTCAAGGAATTCCCCGCATCGACGCTCGGCAGCGAACTGCAGCAGCAATCCGCCCTGCAAGGCGGCGTCCAGGAAATGTCGGCTCCCGCGACCACATCGCTGGCGGGCATCGTCAAGGAATTCGGCCTGATCGATTTTCCGTTTTCCGTCGGCTCCTTCGAACAGGCCGACGCCCTGCTCGACGGCCCGTTCGGCCAGGCCCTGCTCGACAAGCTGCCCGAAAAAGGCCTGATCGGCCTGGGGTATTGGGACCTCGGATTCCGCAACGTCACCAACAGCAAGCACCCGATCGAAAAGGCCGAAGACCTGGCCGGTCTCAAGATCCGGGTGATTCCGAACCCGGTGTTCGTCAGGACGTTCGAATCGTTCCATGCCAATCCGGTTCCCATGGCGTTCGCCGAACTCTATGGGGCGATGGAATCAAAGGCCGTCGACGGCCAGGAAAATCCGTTCTCGGTGATCCTCTCGAACAAGATGTACGAGGTCCAGAAGTACGTGAGCGCGACCAATCACGTGTATGCCGCCAATATCGTCCTGGTCAGCAAGAAGTTCTGGGACAAGCTCTCGCCCACGGAACAGCAATGGATGCGGGAAGCGGCGAGCGAGGCACAGGCCTACCAGCGCAAGGTCAGCCGGGAAGCCGCCGCGAAGGCCGTCGCCGAACTGCAATCCCACGGCATGGCATACAACGCAGTGGCGCCCGCCGAGCAGGCGCGCATGCGCCAGATCGCCCAGCCCGTGCTCGATGCCTTCACGGCCGACTACGATCCCGCCATCGTGAAGCGCTATAACGACGAACTCGCACGCATCAAGCAATAGGCCGGTCGGCCCCGGCCGTTCAGCGGGGCGTGACGCCCACGCGCCCCGAGGCCGAGGCCGGCCACAGCCGGCCGCGCACGGCGGCCAGCGTGTCGCGCAGCACGGCGCGCGGCTGGAACACCGCCATGTCGATGGAGTCCAGCGTGTTCTTCACCATCAGGCCCAGTTCCGTATCGCCCTCGATCACCAGGCGGCGGCTGAAGAACAGCGTGTCGGGGTCTTCCCGGCGCTGCAGCAGGCAGTGGAAATCCCAGGCGTCGGCGCGGAAGGTCAGATCGGGTTCGGCGACGTCGTGCCGCGCCGCCCGGAAGGCGCCGTCGCGCCAGGTATAGTCGAAACGCAGTCCCGCGTCCGCCACGTGGATGCGCAGGGAACGGCCTTCCAGCATGTGCAGGGTGTCGGGGTGCAGGTGGCGGGCCAGCACCAGGTTCAACCCGGTGACGAACAGCACGGAGCCCGGATAGCGGGGCAGGCGTCCGAGTACCCGGGCGAAGGATTCGGGGATGCGGTAGGCGGGAGTCGAGGGATTTTGCATGGTCGGGCTCGTGGAAAACAGGTCGGGGAAAAAGCGCTTCAGGCGGCGCGCGCCTTGACGCCGGGGGTGCGCGCATCCGGGGCCTGCGATACGACGACTTCGCCGGGCAGGACCATGTCCAGCCCGGCGCGGCCGTGCCAGTAGCCGTTGCAGGGACCGGCCGGCATCAGGGGCACCAGCCGCCGGTGCGCCTCGTCGGCCGGTTCGCGGCCGTCGAGCACGGCGCGGAAGGCCGCCACGACCTGATCCATGTGCTGCGACTGGGGGCTGAGCCGGATCACGTCCACGCCCAGATCGCGCAGTTCGTCCAGCGCGTGGATCAGCGTGTAGACCAGCGCCGACTGGGTCTGGATGCCGTTGATCGTCAGGAAGGCCTGGGATTCCTTGGTTTCCAGCAGCAGGCCGTCGGGATGGTCCATGCAGACGTACTGACAGTTGTCCTTGGGGAAATTGCGGTTGCGGGCCGTGAAGCAGCGCGCGGAGAACGCCAGGGGCATGCGGCCGTAGGCGAAGACCTCGGTCTGCAGGCCGGCGGGCCGGTCCCGCTGCAGCTGCGCCAGGCCGTCGCGGCCCATTTCCAGCGGCATGACCCAGCGCGCGGCACCCTGGCCGGCGATGACGTCCAGGGTGGGCTTGCTGTAGATGTTGAGGAATGGCCCTCCGATGAACGGCCGGCCCTTCATCTGTTGGACGGCCCCCATGTCGTTGGCCTCGACGCCGTAGCGCTCGTTCTCGACGATCTTGCGCAGGGTGTTCAGATCGTTGCCCGATTCCAGCAGGACCTGGGTGGACAGCACGGGCGTCTTGCCGGCCCCGGCCAGCATGTCGGCGACCTCGATCCAGTCGGGCAGGCGCAGTTCGTGGCGGCGCGAACAGACGGTTTCCCCCAGGTAGACGATGTCCACCGGCCAGTCGCACACGGCGGCGTAGAACTCCAGGGTGGTGACGCGGGGCCAATAGTATTGCAGGGGGCCCAGGGCGATTTTCATGACGGTGTTTCCTTGTGCGCAATGGGCGGGGCGGCCCGCGCCCCCGACTGGGCGGCCGGGCGCGGGGCCCCGCGCGGGATCATTTCCAGGGCCGGTGATAGGCGCCCAGCGTATGCTGCTGGCCTTCGGCGACCTTGTTCAGTTCGGCCATCCAGGACGGATGCACCGAGTAGCGGGACGGACTGCTGCGGGCCAGGTCGATGGCCTGGCGCCAGACCCGGGTGACCTGGGCGGTATAGGCCGGACTGCGCTGGCGGCCTTCGATCTTGATCGCCCGCACCCCCATGGCCATCAGCCGGGGCAGCAGTTCCAGGGTGTTGAGGCTGGTGGGTTCTTCCAGGGCGTAGTAGTTTTCGCCCGCGACGTCGAAGCGGCCCTTGCACAGGGTGGGATAGCCGGCGTTTTCGCCGTCGTCGTAGCGGTCGATCAGCACGCCGTTCAGGCGCGATTCCAGACCCCGGTCCGTCTGCTGCCAGCGCACGTGCTTGGCCGGCGAACAGACGCCGTGCGTGTTGGGCGATTCGCCCGTGGCATAGGACGACAGGGCGCAGCGGCCCTCGGCCATGACGCACAGGCTGCCGAAGCCGAAGACTTCGATTTCGACCGGCGTGTTTTCACAGACCTGCTGGACCTGGGCCACCGACAGCACGCGCGGCAGCACGGCGCGCGCCACCCCGAAACGGTCGTGATAGAAGCGGATGGCCTCGTAATTCGTGGCGGAGCCCTGCACCGACAGGTGCAGCCGCAGGCCGGGGTGGCGTTCGCTGGCATAGGCCATCAGGCCGGGATCGGCCATGATGACGGCGTCCACGCCGGCGCCGGCCGCGCGATCCACGGCATCGCGCCACAGCTGCCAGCCATCGGGCTGCGGGTAGGTGTTCAGGGCCAGGAGGACCTTGCGCTGGCGATCGTGGGCATAGCGGATGCCCTCGGCGATGGCGGCGGCGTCGAAGTTCAGGCCGGCGAAATTGCGCGCGTTGGTCGCGTCGCGGAAGCCCAGGTAGACGCAATCGGCGCCTTCGTCCACGGCGGCCTTGAGCGCGGGCAGGCTGCCCGCGGGACAGACGAGTTCGAAGTCCGACAGGTCGTGGCGGGGCACCACGCCGGGACGGGGGGATTCGGGGAGGGCTGACATGGGGAACATCCAGGGGATTCGTGGCGGGGCGCACCGCCGGGCCCCGCTTCGGCAATACCGGAGACTATGCACCGTCGGGCGGCATCGGACCTTAACCAGGATCAAGAAGCGCTCATCCTGACTCCCGCCCAAGGTCTTTCCATCCCCGGCCCGCCCAGGGGAAACAGCACCCGGAACACGGTCTTGGCCCACGCTGGCCGGGGGATCGTGTAAGGTAGCGCCATGACGGCGCGCGCCCTTCTCCGGAACCCTTCATGGCCCCTCCCGACCTGACTCTCGACGTACGCTCGCTGCCCGCCCCCGAGCCGCTGGAACACTGCCTGGAAGCCCTGGCCGACCTGGCCCCGGGCCAGCGCCTGCACATGCTCATCGACCGCGAGCCGTATCCGCTGTACACCATCCTGGACCGCGACGGCTTCCAGCACTGCTGCACCTTCGAGGACACGCATTTCCAGGTCACGATCTGGTACGACGCGAAATAGCGATGCAGCGCGCCCTGGATTTCGACAAGACGCCCGTCCTGGGCGTGCCCCTGCCCTTTTTCCTGAACGTGCCGCTGTTCGCCCTGCTGGCCGGCCTGCTGGCCGCCTGGGCCGGGCCGCAGGCCTTCGCCTCGCGCTGGAACGGCGCCGCCCTGGCCCTCACCCATCTGTGGACCCTCGGCATCCTGGGCAGCGCCATGCTGGGCGCCCTGCTGCAGATCCTGGCGGTGGCCTGCAACGTCCCGGTGGGCGCCGCCCGCGCGGTCGCCGGCCTGACGCACGCGCTGCTGACGGCGGGCACGCTGCTGCTGGCGGCGGGATTCCTGGGCTGGTGGCCGGCCGCCTGGGTCGGCGCCGCCGCCCTGCTCGGCCCGGCCTTCGCGCTGTACCTGATCGCCGTCGCCCTGGCGCTCTGGCGGCACCGGCGCCAGGTCTACAAGGGCGCGCGGGAAATCCTCGTGCCGGTGCGCGGCGCGCTGGTCGCACTGTCCTGTACGGTGCTGATCGGCCTGGTCCTGGCGCTGTCCCTGGGCCTGGGATGGGCCCTGCCCGACTGGATCGACGCCCACGTGCTGTGGGGGCTGGCCGGCTGGGGCGGCCTGCTGCTGATGGGCATGTCCTTTCAGCTGCTGCCGATCTTCCAGGTGACGGAACTGTACCCGAAGCCCCTGTCGCGCTGGCTGCCGCTGCTGATCCCGGGCCTGCTGCTGGCCTGGACGGCGCTGGACGCCTCCGCCGGCCTGCCCCGCCTGATGCGGGAAACCGCCGAACTGCTGCTGGTCGGCGCCTACGCGCTATGGGCCGGCGTCACGCTGCGGCTGCTGTGGACCCGCAAGCGGCCCGCCCCGGAAGCCACGACCCTGTTCTGGTACGCGGGCATGCTCGCCCTGCTGGCCTGCGCGCCGCTCTGGATCTGGATGACGCACGGCCAGTCGCCCCGGGCGGGCCTGGTGCTGGGCGTGGTGATGATCGCGGGGGTGCTGGGTTCCGTGGTGAACGGGATGCTGTACAAGATCGTGCCCTTCCTGCTCTGGAAGCACGCCCAGGACGCCATGATCGTGCCGGACCGGGATCCGGCCCAGGCCCGCGTCTACCTGAAGATCCTGCCCAAGATGGCCGCCTACGTCGGCGAACGTCCGGCCCGCCTGCAATGGGCCGGCCACGTCGCCGTCGTCCTGTGCTGGTCGCTGGCGGCGGCCGGCTGGCCCCCGGCGGCGCTGGCGGCCGGCCCGCTGCAGATCGTCTCGGCGGCCGGCCTGGCCTGGAACATCGGCAGGGCACTGCGGCTGTACCGCAAGACGCTGCGCGCCATGGCGGCGCTGCCGCACCATGCTCAACCTTTGTAAGCCCTCAGCCCCTCGGGGTCCAGGAGGGTGTATTCGCGGCCCCGGACGCGGATCAGGCCGCGGTCGCTCAGGTCGCGCAGAATGCGGGAAAAATGTTCCGGCGTCAGGTTCAGGCGCGAGGCGACGACGGCCTTGCTGATCTCGATGCGGAAAGGCTCGCCGACCTCGCCGCGCCACTCGCGCAGCAGATAGGCGATCAGGCGCTGGGCGCCGGTGTGCAGGGTGTAGGCTTCGACGTCGCCCATCAGGCTGTACAGGCGCCGGCTCAGGCCGGCCAGCATCTTGCGCGCCACGCCGGGATTGCGGTCGAGCTGGTCGAACAGCGCGTCGCGCCCCACGTGCAGCAGCAGGGTGTCGCGCAGGGCCTCGGCGGTGACGATGTAGTCCTGGCCCATGAACATCAGGGCCTCGCCGAAACCGTCGCCCGGACCGATCAGGCGCACCACGCGCTCCACCCCGGAATTCGAGACGAACAGCAGTTTCACCTGCCCGTAGACCACCACGTGGAACCCCACGCACGGGTCCCCGCGCCGGAAGATGACGTCGCCGCGCACGGCGCTGATCTCGCTGGTGCCCCGGGCGATGGGGTCCAGGTCCTGCGGCGGCAGCTCGTTGAACAGCGGCACCTGGGACAGCAGGTCGCGCATCCTGGCATGGCGCGAACGATCGTCCCCGCCGCCGCGCGGGCGCCACGGATTGATAGAATCCCCGGTACGATGATCCGCGCCCTCTTTACCTTCCTGGGGTCCGTGGCCCTGGCCCTGGGCGTGCTGGGCATCTTCCTGCCCCTGCTGCCCACCACCCCGTTCCTGCTGCTGGCGGCGTTCTGCTTCCTGCGCGGCTCGCCGCGCATGCATGCCTGGTTGATGTCCCATCGCATCCTCGGTCCGTACATCCGCGACTTCCAGTCGGGGCGCGGCATCCCCTTGCGCAGCAAATGCATCGCCCTGGCCCTGATGTGGCCCTCGCTGGCCGTGTCGGCCTGGATCATGCCGGTGCCCTGGGCGCGCTGGTTCCTGCTGATCCCCGGCATCGGCGTGACGATCTACCTGTGGCGCCTGCCCACCCGGCCGGCCGGAGACGCCGACCGGCCGGACCCGCCCCCCGATCAGATCAGCCGGGAATAGGTCGCCACCCGGGGACGGCGCACGTACTGGTCGAACACCATCGCCAGCGCGCGCACGAACACGCGGCCCTTGGGCAGCACCCGCAGCCCGCGCGCATCCAGTTCCAGCAGTCCGGCGTCCGCGTACGGGCGCAGGCGTTCCAGTTCGTCCTGGAAACAGGACTCGAAGGCACGGCCGTGCCGGGCCTCGAAGGCGGCGAAATCCAGCGGCATGCTGCACATGACGGTCATGATGACCTCACGGCGCAAGGCGTCTTCCGGACTCAGGTCGAAGCCCTTGGCCGTGGGCAGTTCGCCCCGTTCGAGACAGTCGCGGTAGGCGTTCAGGGAATGGTGGTTCTGGATGTAGGCGTCGCCGATCTTGCCGATCGCCGAAATGCCGAAGCCGACCAGATCGCATTCCGCGCGGGTGGTGTAGCCCTGGAAATTGCGGTGCAGGCTGTGGTTCAGGCGCGCCCGGTTGAGTTCGTCGTCGGGCTTGGCGAAATGGTCCAGCCCGATGTAGACGTAGCCGGCCGCCAGCAGGCGGCGCACCGACATCAGGAAGATCCCCAGGCGCGTGTCGGCGCTGGGCAGGTCTTCGGCGTGGATCAGGCGCTGCGCCTTGAAGCGGTCGGGCAGGTGGGCGTAGTTGTACAGGGCGATGCGGTCGGGGGACAGTTCGATCAGCTGGTCCAAGGTACGGCTGAAGCTGTCCAGCGTCTGCCTGGGCAGGCCGTAGATCAGGTCGGCGTTGATGGACTGGAAGCCGTTGTCCCGGCTGGCCTGCAGGGCCGTGCGCACCATGTCGTAAGGCTGGATGCGGTTGACCGCCGCCTGGACCAGCGGGTCGAAGTCCTGGACGCCGAAGCTGGTGCGGTTGAACCCCAGCCCCGCCAGCATGGTCAGCGACGCGGGCGTGACGGTGCGCGGATCGATCTCCACGCCCAGTTCGGCGTCGGGGGTGAATTCGACGTGGCTCCGGATCCGGTCCATCAGCGCGGTCAGTTCGGCGGCGCTCAGGAAGGTCGGCGTGCCGCCGCCCAGGTGCAGCTGCACCGCGCGATTGTGGCGGCCCAGCAGCGGGCCGACCCGGTCCATTTCCCGGTACAGGATGTCCAGGTACTCGGCCGAACGGCTATGGTCCTGGGTGATGATCTTGTTGCAGGCACAGAAATAGCACAGCGATTCGCAGAACGGCAGGTGCACGTAGACCGACAGGGGCGGCGCCTGCTCGGCCGCCGCCCGCTCCCGCAGGCGCGCGACGTAGGCTTCGGCCGGGTAGCCCTGCTGAAAACGGTCGGCCGTCGGGTACGAGGTATAGCGCGGGCCGGACTGGTCGAAGCGGCGGATCAGCGACTCGGAAATTTCCAGGTCGGGAAAGGCGATGGCCTCCGGACCGGAGACCGGGGCGGGTGTTTCTTGGGTCGTCATGCGGCAAGCTCCTGCGACAAGGCCGCGCCGGAAACCGAGGCGGTCCGGTGCTTCAGGCGGCATTGTTCTACATTTCAACATAGTCTCCCGCAAAAATCGCCCGGCCGGCTTGACTCAAGTCAAGCCTGCGTCTTCGCGTATCATGGAGGGATTCCGCGCACGTCCGCCCGGCCGCCTCATCCGCGCCGGACGCCCCGTCCGGAAAGGCCGCGCGGGCCGCAGTCCCCCGATTCCCGTATCATCACCCCATGCTCCTGACCCTGATCCTCGCGATCCCGTTTGCCGGCAGCCTGTGCGCCTCGCTGCTGCCCGCGACCGCGCGCCGCGCGGGGGCCTGGCTGGCGGGCGGCAGCGCGCTGGCCTGCCTGATCCTGACGCTGTGGCTCACCCCGACGGTCGCCGCCTCCGGCGTGATCAAGCTCAGCCTGCCCTGGATCCCGACCCTGGGGGTGGACCTGACCCTGCGCATGGACGGCTACGCCTGGCTGTTCTCCGTCATCATCACGGCCATGGGTGCCCTGATCGCCCTGTACGCCCACTACTACCTGTCGGCCCGGGATCCGGTCCCCCGGTTCTTCGCCTTCCTGCTCAGCTTCATGGGCGCCATGCTGGGCGTGGTGCTGGCCGGCAACCTGATCCAGCTGCTGGTGTTCTGGGAACTGACCAGCCTGTCCTCGTTCATGCTGATCGGCTACTGGCACCACCGCATGGACGCCCGCCGGGGCGCGCGCATGGCCCTGATCGTGACCGGCACCGGCGGCTTCTGCCTGCTGGCCAGCATGCTCATCATCGGCCACATCGTCGGCAGCTACGACCTGGACGCGGTGCTCGCGGCCGCCACGGCGATCCGGGGACACCGCTGGTATCCGATCCTGCTGGTGCTGCTGGCCCTGGGCGCCCTGACCAAGAGCGCCCAGTTCCCCTTCCATTTCTGGCTGCCCAACGCCATGGCGGCGCCCACGCCGGTGTCGGCCTACCTGCATTCGGCCACCATGGTGAAGGCGGGCGTGTTCCTGCTGGCGCGCTTCTGGCCGATCTTCTCGGGCACCGACTGGTGGACCTGGATCATCGGCGGCGCGGGCCTGTGCTCACTGCTGCTGGGCGCCTACGCGGCCACCTTCCAGCGCGACATGAAGGGCGTGCTGGCCTATTCCACCATCAGCCATCTGGGCCTGATCACGCTGCTGCTGGGCATGAACAGCCGCCTGGCCCTGGTGGCCGCCGTCTTCCACATCATCAACCACGCCACCTTCAAGGCCTCCCTGTTCATGGCGGCCGGGATCGTCGATCACGAAAGCGGCACCCGCGACCTGACCCGCCTGTCCGGCCTGCGGACCCTGATGCCGCTGACCGCGACGCTGGCCATGGTGTCGGCCGCCGCCATGGCGGGCGTGCCCCTGCTCAACGGCTTCATCTCGAAGGAAATGTTCTTCGCGGAAACCGTCTTCGTCACCGGCCACTGGGCCAGCCGCTGGGGCCTGCCGATCGCCGCCGTGGTGGCCGGCGCCTTCAGCGTGGCGTATTCGCTGCGCTTCATCCTGCAGGTGTTCTTCGGCCCGCCCGCGACGGACCTGCCCAGCCAGCCGCACGACCCGCCGCGCATGATGCTGATCCCCTGCGCGGTGCTGGTGCTGTTCTGCCTGGCCGTGGGCATCCTGCCCGGCCTGTTCCTGGAACCCGTCCTGAACATGGTCATGCGCGCCCTGCTGGGCGACCGCGTCCCGGCCTACGACCTGCAGGTCTGGCATGGCCTGAACCTGCCCCTGCTCATGAGCCTGGCCGCCATGGTGATCGGCATCGGCCTGTATCTGGCGCTGCGCGCGCGCGACCGCCGCACGCCGGGCCAGGTGCCCCTGATCTACCGCCTGGACGGGCGCCAGTCCTTCGAATCCCTGCTGGAAGCCATCGACGCCGGCGCGGCCCGGCTGCTGTCCTGGCTGCAGACCCAGCGGCTGCAGCCCCAGGCGCTGCTGCTGGTGGTGGCCAGCGGCGCGGTGGCGCTGCTGCCGCTGCTGCAAGGCGGCTGGTGGCCGCGCACCACCACTTCCACGCCGGCGCAATGGTCCTTCGGGCTGATGTGGCTGGCGGGCGGCGCCTGCGCCCTGGCCGCGGCCTACCAAGCCAAATACCACCGCGCCGCCTCGCTGATGCTGGCCGGCGCGGCCGGCCTGGTCACCTGCGTCACCTTCGCCTGGCTGTCGGCCCCCGACCTGGCCCTGACCCAGCTCACGGTCGAGGTCGTCACCACCGTGCTCCTCCTGCTGGGGCTGCGCTGGCTGCCGCCCCGCATCGAGGAATTCCCCGGCCCCACGCCCCGGGCGACACATTGGCGGCGGCGGCGCGACTTCCTGGTGGCCGTGTCCGCGGGCGCCCTGATGGCGGTCCTGGCCTACGTCATGATGACGCGGCCCTCGGCGCACGACAGCATCGCCGCCTACTTCGTCCAGCAGGCCTGGCCCCTGGGCGGCGGCGCCAACGTGGTCAACGTGATCCTGGTCGATTTCCGCGCCTTCGACACCTTCGGCGAAATCACCGTGCTGGGAGTCGTGGCCCTCAGCGTCTACGCGTTGCTGCGCCGCTTCCGGCCGCCGGCCGAGACCATCGCCGCGCCGCTGCGTCACCGCGGCGGCGCGCCGTCGGCCTTCGAGGAACCCGACCTGCAGGCGCCGCTGCCCGAAGGCACGATGCGCGTGCCCGCCGTCCTGGTGCGGCTGCTGCTGCCGGTCTCCACCCTGATCTCGCTGTACTTCCTGCTGCGCGGCCACAACCTGCCGGGCGGCGGCTTCATCGGCGGGCTGATCATGGCCACCGGCATCATCCTGCAGTACATGGTGGGCGGCATCCTGTGGGTCGAGGCCCGCCCCCTGATCCGCCCGCAGGCCTGGATCGCCCTGGGCCTGCTGGTGGCCGGGGCCGCCGCCATGGCGGTGTGGTGGGTCGGCAAGCCCCTGCTCGCCGCCCACGCGCTGGACCTGGCCCTGCCTCTGGTCGGCACCCTGCACCTGTCCAGCGTGCTGCTGTTCGACCTGGGCGTGTACATGCTGGTGGTGGGCGCGACGGTCCTGATGATCATCGCCCTGGCGCACCAGTCCCTGCGCTTCTACCGCAAGCTCGTCGAAGCCGCGGACACTGTGGAGCCCTGACCATGGAATGGATACTGGCGCTGGCGATCGGCGTGCTCGCGGGTTCGGGGGTCTGGCTGCTGCTGCGGCCGCGCACCTTCCAGTTCATCATGGGCCTGGCGCTGCTGGGCTACGCGGTCAACCTGTTCATCTTCGCCATGGGGCGCCTGCGGGTGGACGCCCCGCCGGTGATCGACCCGGCCTGGGCCGACCCGGCGCGCTACGCCGATCCCCTGCCCCAGGCGCTGGTGCTGACCGCCATCGTCATCGGCTTCGCCACCACGGCGCTGTTCCTGGTCGTGCTGCTGGCCTCGCGCGGGATGAGCGACACCGACCACGTGGACGGCGAGGAACACCGCCGATGAGCGTCCTGCTGCAACACCTGCCGGTCCTGCCGGTCCTGATCCCCCTGCTCGCGGCGGCGCTGATGCTGCTCACCCGCGACAACCAGCGGCGGCTGCGCGTGGCCCTGGGCGCGGTCGCGCTCGGCCTGATGGCGCTGGCCGCCCTGATGCTGGTGCGCGCCACCCAGGGCATCGGCGCGCCGCACTGGCCCGACGGCATCGGCGTCTATCTGCTGGGCAACTGGCCCGCGCCCTTCGGCATCGTGCTGGTGGCCGACCGCCTGGCCGCGCTGATGCTGGGGCTGACCGCGGTCCTGGGCCTGTGCGCCTGGATCTACGCCACGGCCCGCTGGGACCGGGCCGGCAGCCACTTCCACCCCCTGTTCCTGCTCATCATGATGGGCCTGAACGGCGCCTTCCTGGCGGGCGATCTGTTCAACCTATTCGTCTTCTTCGAAATCCTGCTGACCGCGTCCTACGGCCTGATGCTGCACGGCTCGGGCAAGCGCCGGGTCGGCGCCGCCCTGCACTACATCGCCGTCAACCTGATCGCGTCCTTCCTGCTGCTGGTGGCCATCGCCCTGATCTACGGCCTGACCGGCACGCTGAACCTGGCCGACCTGTCGGTGCGCGCGCTGGCCCTGCACGGCGCGGACCGGCAGCTGTTCGACAGCGCGGCGGCGATCCTGGGGGTCGCATTCCTGATCAAGGCCGCCGCCTGGCCGCTGAACTTCTGGCTGCCGAACACCTACTCCGAGGCCGCCGCGCCCGTGGCCGCGCTGTTCGCCAGCATGCCCAGGGTGCCGAAGGCCAGGGTGGCGATCCCGGCGGGAAACATCCAGGCGCCGCCGAAGGCCGCCGGCGCGCCGGCCGGCAGCAGCAGGGACCCGATGCGCAGCAGCGCGTAGATGCCGACCTTGGTCATGATGGCGAACAGCGCGGCCACGGGCGCGGCGGCCTCGGAGTAGGTGTTCGGCAGCC
>CBFGXR010000021.1:0-13439 GCA_965652675.1 uncultured Castellaniella sp. | reverse complement strand
GTGTGGCGGATTTCATGGATGGGCATGGCGGCTCGCGGATCTCAGCACCAAGAACTTCCGCGAGATGGCCCAGGAAATCGGCGCCCTGCTGACTTACGAGGCCACCCAGGACCTGCCGCTGGAGCCCGTGCGCATCACCGGCTGGGCGGGCGAGATCGCCGTCGAGAAGCTGGCCGGGAAAAAGGTCACCGTGGTGCCCATCCTGCGCGCCGGCATCGGCATGCTGGATGGCGTGCTCACGCTGATTCCGGGCGCCAAGGTCAGCGCGGTGGGCATCGCGCGCAACGAGGAAACCCTGCAGGCCCAGCCTTATCTGGAAAAGCTCGTCGGCCAGTTGGACCAGCGCCTGGCGCTGATCGTCGATCCCATGCTCGCCACGGGCGGTTCGATGGTGGCCACCATCGACATGCTCAAGCAGGCCGGCGCCCGCACCGTGCGCGCCCTGGTGTTGGTGGCCGCGCCCGAGGGCATCGCCGCCGTCGAGCGCGCCCATCCGGACGTGCACATCTACACCGCGTCCATCGACGATCACCTGAATGAGAACGGCTACATCATCCCTGGCCTGGGCGACGCCGGGGACCGCATCTTCGGTACGCGGCAGAAGGCCGACTGACGTTTGAAGAAAGACCGGCGTTTCGTTGCCGGAACGGCCTTGATTTTCATCAGCTTTCTCATGTTTTGATACATCGGGTTTTCCCGGATCGGTTAGGATGAAGCCTCATCATTCCCTTTCACAGGAGCTGTCCATGGCCACTCGCAAGCAAATCGCCACGCAATCCGCAGGGGACGCGTTGATCGAAGACCTGAAGTCCAGCCTGGACCAGGCCGAAAAACTGCTGCGCGAGGCCGCCGACGCGACGGGGGAAAAGGCCGCCGACCTGCGCGCCCGGGCGCTGAAGGCGCTGGACCAGGGCCGCGAGGCCCTGTCCGAAACCCAGGCCAGCCTGGTGGAGCAGGGCCGCAAGGTCGCGCATGACACCGACGAATACGTCCAGTCCAATCCCTGGAAGGCCGTCGGGATCGCCGGGGTGGCCGGCCTGCTGCTGGGCGCGCTGCTGTCCCGCCGCTGATCCGGATGGGACCGATCGGCCGCGCGTTCTCCGACCTGGCCGCCCAGCTGGCGGCCCTGGCGGGCACGCGCCTGGAACTGTTCGGCCTGGAGGCCCGGGACGCCGGCGACCGCCTGCTGTGTCGCCTGGCGGCGCTGCTGGCGGCGGCGATCTTCCTGTTGCTGGCGCTGCTGGTGGCCACGCTGGCCCTGGCCCTGATGTTCTGGCCGACCGAATACCGATTCCTGGCCCTGGGCCTGCTGGCGCTGCTGTACGCGGTGCTGGGCGCGGGCCTGGCCGGCTGGCTGATCCATCGCCTGAAACGCGATCCGGACCCGTTCTCCGTGATGGTCGAGGTGCTGCGCGAGGATGAGGCGGGTCTCAGGGCCGTCCTTGCGGACGGCCCTGTGCCAGACGAATCGGAGCGGCATGCAGGCCGCGACGTGGACGCAGGCCGCAAGGGGGATTGATGAGCACACGTCTCGGAGATCGTCCAGGCCGCCCCAAGCGAGAATCCGCCGCGGACCGCCGCTTGCGCATCGAACTGCTGCGCATGCGCGCCGGCTACGAACGCCTGGCCGTGCGGCGCAGCGCGTGCCAGTTGGCCGGCGAATTGCGGCCCGAATCCCTGGTGGCCCAGGCGCGCGACCGGCTGGGATCGGCCGGGCTGGGCTGGCTGGGCGGCGGGATCCAGATCCTGCGCCGCTATCCCGCGCTGCTGTCCCTGCTGACCTCGGTGGTCTCCAACCGCCAGCGGCGCGGCATCGCCCTGAAGACGGCCCTGATCGCCGGTCTGGTATGGTTAGGGAAGCATTGGAACCGGGACACCAATGAGTGAGCGGTAGGACCTTTTTGCCGCCGGGCCGCCCCAAGGCAAAAAGCGCCCCCTCGGGGGGCAGCAAGCGGCCGCAGGCTGCGCAGCGTGGGGGCCTTATATTCTATAGCCCCAGATCTCCCCACATCGCATCCACCCGCTGTTTGACCTCGGGCGTCATCTGGATCGGCCGGCCCCATTCGCGCTGGGTTTCACCCGGCCATTTGTTGGTCGCGTCCAGTCCCATCTTGCCCCCCAGCCCGGAGACGGGCGAGGCGAAGTCCAGGTAGTCGATCGGGGTGTTGTCCACCAGCAGCGTGTCGCGCACCGGGTCCATGCGCGTGGTCATGGCCCAGATGACCTCGGGCCATTGCCGGGGATCGATGTCCTCGTCCACCACCACGATGAACTTGGTGTACATGAACTGGCGCAGCACGCTCCACAGGCCGAACAGGATGCGCTTGGCGTGGCCCGGGTACTGCTTGCGGATCGACACCACGGCCAGGCGGTAGCTGCAGCCTTCGGGCGGCAGGTGGAAATCGACGATTTCCGGGAACTGGCGCTTGAGCAGGGGCACGAAGACTTCGTTCAGGGCCACGCCCAGGACGGCGGGTTCGTCGGGCGGCTTGCCGGTGTAGGTGCTGTGGTAGATCGGGTTGCGCCGGTGGGTGACGCGTTCCACCGTGAAGACCGGGAACCAGTCCTGCTCGTTGTAGTAGCCGGTGTGGTCGCCGTAGGGGCCTTCCAGGGCCATTTCATAGCCGGTGTCCGGCGGCGGGGCGACGCCTTCTGGCACGTCCGGGCGCCGTGCGCGCGGATCGGAGGCCGGCAGGATGTGGCCTTCGAGGATGATCTCGGCGTGGGCCGGCACCGACAGGCCGCTGCCCAGCGCGGGCGCGAGTTCCGTGCGCGAGCCGCGCAGCAGGCCGGCGAACTGGTATTCGGACAGGCTGTCGGGAATCGGGGTGACGGCCGCCAGGGTGGTGGCGGGGTCGGCGCCCAGCGCCACCGCGATGGGAAAGGGCTCGCCCGGATGGGCCAGGCCATGATCGCGGAAATCCAGCGCGCCGCCGCGATGCGACAGCCAGCGCATGATGAGCTTGTTGCGGCCGATCAGCTGCTGGCGGTAGATGCCCAGGTTCTGGCGGCGCGCGCGCGGGCCGCGCGTGATCACCAGGCCCCAGGTCAGCAGCGGGGCCACGTCGCCCGGCCAGCAGCTTTGCAGGGGCAGGGCGTTCAGGTCCACGTCGCCGGCTTCGACGACGACTTCCTGGCAGGGCGGGCTGCGCAGTTGCCGGGGGTTCATGTCCCACAGGGCGGCTTTCAGCATCGAGACCTTCGACAGGGCGTCGCGCATGCCCTGGGGCGGCGTGGGCTCGCGCAGCGAGGCCAGCAGTTCGCCGGTGTCGCGCAGGGCCGAGACGTCCTCGGCGCCCATGCCCCAGGCGACGCGCTGCGGCGTGCCGAACAGGTTGGTCAGGACCGGCGTGCCGCAGGGCTGGCCGGCGTGCGTCGGGTGTTCGAACAGTAGGGCGGGGCCGGCGGCCCGCAGGACCCGGTCGCTGATTTCGGTCATTTCCAGGGCGGTGGAAACGGGGTGCGCGATGCGCTTGAGCTGGCCCTGGCGTTCCAGTTGGGAGATGAAGTCCCTGAGGTCGCGGTATTTCACGGCGGTATCGGTGATCGGTTACAGTGGCGTCGTGCCCAAGATTACCATTCCCCTAGCCCGGACGGTTTCCGGAGGTGCCCATGCGGTCCGTTCCTGAACGGCTGCGGCAGGGCGTGCGCGCCGTGCTGCGGCCCGTTGGCGAGTTCGTCCACGTCAGCGCCATCTATCTGGGGCTGGCCGTGCTCACCACGCTGGGTCTGAGCCTGGTGCTGCCGTCCATGCGCCAGCAGTCCCAGCAGCTGCACGAGGTCGTCCTGGCGATGTTCCAGGCCGACGGGGGCGGCTATGCGTCCGACGATGAAGGCGAGATGCCGGACTGGGTGCCGCCCGATGCGGGCGGGGCACCGGATGCGGGCGCCGCCCCGCCCGCCAATCCGGCGGGTGACGCCGCCGTGGCGGCGTACGCCGGCCAGGCGGCCACGGCCGGCCAGGATGGCGGGACGGATACCGGCCGCATGGGGTTTTCCGCCGCGCTGGCCGCCAGCCTGCGCGATCAGCCGATCCAGGGCGTGACCCAGGCCCAGGCGCATGCCCTGCGCAGCTATCTGGCGCGCAAATACCGCATCGCCAGCAGCGTGGCGGGTGCCCTGATCCGGACGGCCTTCGACGTCGGCCGCGAACGCAAGCTGGACCCGCAGCTGCTGCTGGCCGTGATCGCCATCGAATCGCGCTACAACCCCTTCGTCGAAAGTTCCGTGGGCGCCCAGGGCCTGATGCAGGTCATGACCAGCGTGCATCGGGCCAAGCTGCGGCCCAGCGGCGGGGCGGCGGCGGTCTTCGATCCGGTGGTCAACATCCGGGTCGGGGCGCAGATCCTGGCGGACTGCATCCGCCGGCGGGGCGGCATCGAGGGCGGGCTGGCGTGCTATGTCGGCGCGACCGGGCCCAGCGACGGCGGCTATGGCGCCCGGGTGCTGGCCGAGCGCCGCCGCATCGCCCTGGCTTCGGGGATCCCGCCCAAGGACTGAGCCCCGGGCACGCTCAGGCGGGGCGTCAGCGGCTTCCCAGGAACGCCGCCATCCGGTCGACGGCTTCGCGCAGGCGGTCCAGTCCGGTGGCGTAGGAAAAGCGCACCGTGCGTTGCGCATGGGCCTGGCCGAAGTCCAGGCCCGGCACCGAGGCGACCCCGGCCTCGTGCAGCAGGCGGCGGCAGAATGTCGTGCTGTCCATCCCCAGTTCGTGGATGTCGGAAAAGATGTAGAAGGCTCCGTCCGGGGCGGCGGGCACGCGCAGGCCCAGGCGCCCGAAGGCGGGCAGCAGGAAGTCGCGCCGTTCCTTGAACGACAGGCGCCGGTGTTCGTAGACCTGCATGACTTCGGGTTCGAAGCAGCTGAGCGCGGCGTGCTGGGCCAGCGCCGGGGCGCAGATCGCCAGGCTGGCGGCCAGGCGTTCCAGGGCGGGCATCATGGACTCGGGCGCGATCAGCCAGCCCAGGCGCCAGCCCGTCATGTGGAAGTATTTCGAGAAGCTGTTGATGACCACCAGGTCGTCGTCCAGCGTCAGGCCGCTGCGCGGCGGCTCGTCGTAGTACAGGCCCAGGTAGATCTCGTCCAGGATGACGAAGCCGCCACGTGCGCGTACGGCGGCGATCAGGGCGCGCAGGGCCTCGCGCGGCATGGAGGTGCCGGTGGGGTTGCTGGGCGAGGCGATCAGCACGCCGCGCGTGGCCGGGCCCCAGTGGGCGTCGATGTCTTCCGGGCGCAGCTGATAGCGGTGTTCCGCCGTGGTCGGCACCAGGCGCGTGACGCCGCCGGCCGCCGTGATGAAGTTGCGGTTGGCGGGGTAGGACGGGTCGGGCATCAGGATTTCGTCGCCCGGATTGACCAGTGCCAGCGCCGCCAGCAGCAAGGCGCCCGAGGCGCCCGAGGTGACCAGGACGCGGGCCGGGTCCACGGATGCGCCGAAGTGGGTGCCGTAGTAGTGGGCGATGGCCTCGCGCAGCGCCGGGATGCCGGCGGGCGCGGTGTAGCCGCTCAAGCCGGCGTCGGCCGCGCGGTTCAGGGTTTCCAGCACGCGCGCGGGCGCGGTGAAGTCGGGTTCGCCGATGCCCAGGCTGATGATGTCGCGTCCCTGGGCCGCGAGGGCCTGGGCCTGTTTCAGGACTTCCACGGCGTAGAATGGCGCCGTGCGTTCGGTTCTGTCGGCCAGTCGGACCATCGTGCAACCCTGCGATACTGTTCGGAATGAAAGCCCGATTGTAGGCCCTTTGATTCGTGCGAACAGGCCCTAGCCTCCGGAGTCCCGCCATGCAGTCCTCCTCGCGCCGCGCATTCCTGGTCGGCCGCCGCACGGAACGATCCCCCTGGGAAACCTTCCTGGCGCGCCTGCGCCGCGCCGCGCAGGGCACGGTGCACGATTTCTCCACGGAGGCGGGCAGCGCCCGGCTGGTGCCGGGGCACATGCAGGACGTCTACCATGCCCGGTCCCTGTGCGTGGAACATGGCGTCACGCTGGCCCTGGACGGCATGCCGTCGGCGGCGCGGCTGGACGACGGCCCCGTGCTGTGGGTCGAGCCGGGGGCCGCGATGGCCCGCTGCGAGCGCCTGGGGCCGGACGATCCGCGCTGGTTCGTGCAGCCCGGCTGCCTGATCGGCGAACTGGAACAGGCCGGATTGCCGCAGTTCCGCGATCAGCCGCCGCACCTGACCGTGGCGGCCTGGCTGGCCGACCGGCGCGGCTGCGACTGGGATTGCGGCGACACGGCCGCCAGCGGCCTGGCGCACGCGCTGGTGCTGCTGGCCGACGGCACGCAGGCCAATCTGGGCGCCTTCGGGGTGGACAACCGCAAGCCGCTGGACAATCTGCGCGTCCAGGGCATGATCCCCCGGCTGTTCGAACTCGCCTCGGCGCCGGCCGCCGCCCGCCTGCGGACCGATGGCCTGTGGAACGGTCGCTACCGGCTGGACGCCCTGCGGCCGGTCGCGGGACGCACCATCAACCTGGCCCATCTGCTGCTGGGCCATGGCGGCGAACTGGGCTGGGTCGAATGGCTGGTGTTCGACGAGCGCGCCGGGCGTCCGGCCGAGCGCCCCTACGAACAGCGCTACGGGCACCGCGCGGGGACCGAGGTGGCGACGGGGGACACGGACTTCGCCGTGCGCGCCCTGTTCGATCCGGACGGCGTCTTTCCGGAACAGGGCCAGCGGTTCTGATTTTCCGATATGGTCCGCATGCGCCCCGCGCCATACCGCGGGCCGGCGCAAGCGGCTAGAATGGCCGGCAGCACATCCGTTTATTCTTCATCACGTATCAAGGCTGCCTCACCATGGACGAATCCTTGCGCGCCGCGGCGCTCGAATATCACGAGCACGGCCGTCCCGGGAAAATCTCGGTCACTCCCACCAAACAGCTTTCCAACCAGCGGGACCTCGCCCTGGCCTATTCCCCCGGGGTCGCCGCCGCGTGCGAGGAAATCGTCGCCGACAGCCACAACGCCTTCCGGTATACGGGGCGCGGCAACCTGGTCGGCGTCATCACCAACGGCACGGCCGTCCTCGGCCTGGGTAACATCGGCCCGCTGGCCTCCAAGCCCGTGATGGAAGGCAAGGCCGTGCTGTTCAAGAAATTCTCCGGCCTGGACGTCTTCGACATCGAGATCAACGAACAGGATCCCGACAAGCTGGTCGACATCATCGCGGGCCTGGAACCGACCTTCGGCGGCATCAACCTGGAAGACATCAAGGCGCCGGAATGCTTCTACGTCGAACAGAAGCTGCGCGAGCGCATGAACATCCCCGTCTTCCACGACGACCAGCACGGCACCGCCATCTGTGTGACCGCGGCCTTCATCAACGGCCTGGAAGTTGTCGGCAAGGACGTCTCCAAGGTCAAGGTCGTGGTGTCCGGCGCCGGCGCGGCGGCCCTGGGCTGCCTGGAACTGATGATGGACATGGGTCTGCCGCTGGAGCACATCTGGGTGTCCGACATCGAGGGCGTGGTCTACGAAGGCCGCACGGTCCTGATGGACGAAAAGAAGGCCCGCTTCGCGCAGAAGACCGACGCGCGCACGCTTGACGACATCATCGGCGGCGCCGACGTGTTCCTGGGGCTGTCGGCCGGCGGGGTGCTCAAGCCCCACATGGTCCAGAAGATGGCCGAACGTCCGCTGGTGCTGGCGCTGGCCAACCCCAATCCGGAGATCCTGCCGGCCGACGCGCTGGCGGCGCGGCCCGACGCCGTGATCGCCACCGGGCGGTCCGACTTCCCCAACCAGGTCAACAACGTGCTGTGCTTCCCGTACATCTTCCGCGGGGCGCTGGACGTGGGGGCGACCACCATCACGCGCGGCATGGAAAAGGCCGCCGTCATGGCGATCTGCAAGCTGGCACGCGAAGAACAGAACGACATCGTGGCGGCCGCCTACGGCCTGTACGACGTGTCCTTCGGTTCCAACTACTTCATCCCCAAGCCCTTCGACCCGCGCCTGATCGTGCGCATTTCGCCCGCCGTGGCGAAGGCCGCCATGGACGACGGCGTGGCCACCCGGCCCCTGGCCGACCTGGAAGGCTACGCGGGCCAGCTGGAGCAGTTCGTCTACCATTCCGGCGCCTTCATGAAGCCGCTGTTCTCGGCGGCGCGCGCCATGATCCGCGATGGCGGCAAGGCGCGCATTGTCTTCGCCGAGGGCGAGGACGAACGCGTGCTGCGCGCGGTGCAGATCGTCGTCGACGAGCGCCTGGCCAAGCCCATCCTCATCGGCCGTCCCGCCGTGCTGGCCGACCGCATCGAGAAATACGGCCTGCGCATCCGCCTGGGGGTCGACGTCGAGGTCACCAACCCCGAACACGACGAACGCTTTCATCAATACTGGACCACGTACTGGGAACTGATGTGCCGCCGGGGCATCACCAAGGAAATGGCGCGCGTCGAGATGCGCCGCCGCCTGACCCTGATCGGCGCCATGATGGTGCGCCTGGGCGACGCCGACGGCATGATCTGCGGTACGGTGGGGTCCTACGGCAACCACTTGCGCTTCGTCGACGAGGTCCTGGGACAGCAGCCCGGCGCCCGCACCTACGCGGCCATGAACATCCTGCTCCTGGAAGAGCGCACCCTGGCGCTGGCGGACACGCACGTCAACGACGACCCCGACGCGGCCCAGATCGCCGAGATCACGCTGATGGCGGCGGCCGAAATGCGCCGCCTCAACATCGAGCCCAAGGTCGCGCTGCTGTCGCGCTCCAACTTCGGCACCGGCAGCTCGTCCTCCGGCGAAAAGATGCGCGAGGCCCTGGCCCTGGTGCGCGAACGCGATCCCGGTCTCGAGATCGACGGCGAGATGCACGGCGACTGCGCCCTGGACCCGGCGCTGCGCGAACGCATCCTGCCGTCCACCACGCTGCACGGCGAGGCCAACCTGCTGATCTGCCCCAGCGTGGACGCCGGCAACATCGCCTACAACCTGCTCAAGACGGCGGCGGGCGGCAACGTGGCGGTCGGACCGTTCCTGCTGGGCGCCAACGCGCCGGTGCACATCCTGACGTCCAGCTCCACCGTGCGCCGGATCGTCAACATGACCGCGCTGACCGTGGTCGATGCCAACAAGCCGCGCCACGCCTGAGCAAGCGCCCGACGCCGGCGCGCCGCCCAGGGTCGGCCTGGTCCTGACCGGGGGCGGCGCCCGCGCCGCCTACCAGGCCGGCGTGCTGTCGGGCGTGCTGGAACTGCTGGATCCGGACCGCCGGCCCGGCTTCCGCAATCCCTTCGACATCGTCTGCGGCACCTCGGCGGGGGCCATCAACGCCGCCGCCCTGGCCTGCCGCGCCCATCAGCCGCATCGCGCCGTCGATCACCTGTGCGAACTGTGGCAGGGGCTGCATACCCGGGACATCTATTATTCGGACGCCGCGCGGCTGGTGCGCACCGGCCTGCAATGGCTGGGCATGCTGAGCCTGGGCTGGATCCGGCCGCAGCTGTCCCGCTACGCGCCGCATTCCCTGCTGGACAACGAGCCCCTGGCCGGCCTGCTGGGCCGCACGCTCAGCTTTGCCCGCCTGGGCACCAACCTGGAACGCGGCCACCTGAGCGCCCTGGCCATCACGGCGACGGCCTACACCACGGGCGAACACCTGACCTTCTACCAGGCCCGGCAGGGCATCCTGCCCTGGTCGCGCACTCTGCGGCGGGCCGTGGCGTGCTCCATCGGCGTGGACCACCTGATGGCCTCCAGCGCCATTCCCTTCGTCTTTCCCGCCCGCGCCATCCTGATGGGCGGGCGCACGCTCTGGTGCGGGGACGGCTCCATGCGCCAGTTGGCCCCGATCAGCCCGGCCATCCATCTGGGGGCCGAGCGCGTCTGCGTCATCGGCACCAATTACCGGGACGAAACCAGTCCCGACATCCGCGATCTGGACCCGCCGTATCCCAATCTGGCCCAGGTCGCGGGGCACACGCTGTCGAACATTTTCCTCGACGGCGTGTCCATGGACATGGAGCGCATGGAGCGGATCAATGAGTTGCTTGCACGAATCCCCGCAAATCGTTTAAAAAGCGATTCACTGCGACCCATCCATACCCTGATGATCGCGCCCAGCCGGTCCCTGGACGAGCTGGCGCTGGAGTATCTGGATGAATTGCCGGGCGCCGTGCGCACCCTGTTTCGCGTGCTGGGCGTCTCGCCGCGCAGGATCGAGCCGGGCGGCGGCGCGCTGGCGTCCTACTTGTTGTTCGAATCCGGCTACACCCGCAGCCTGATCGCGCTGGGCAGGGCAGACAGTCTGAATCAGGCTGAAAAAGTCATCGCTTTTTTCAAGGAGTGGTCCGCATGAGTCCGGCCCAGATCAAAAAAATGCTCACGCACGGCGTGGTGGATGCCCGGGCGGTGAGCGAACAGGAAGCCCTGGCGGCCGCGTCCGAGGCCGGCCTGGCGGCCTTCGTCGTCGATTGCGACCGGGCGCGCAACCGCTCCGCCGTGCTGCGGGCCGTGGTCAAGGCCATCGACTACCCGGAATATTTCGGCGGCAATCTGGACGCCCTGTACGACGGCCTGTGCGACACCCTGACGGACCAGAAGGAAGGCCTGTTCCTGTGGTTCCGGCATCTGCATTCGGGCGATCCCGCCCTGTCCGAGGACGCCCAGGCCATCCAGGCCGTGTGCGACGACGTGGTGGAATTCGGCCAGAACAACGAACGCCGCTTCGCCTACGCCATCCAGCACGCCGGCGCGCATCCCGACCCCGAGCCGGGCGTCGATCCCACGCCGTATTCCGGGCGCGAGGAATCCTGATTCCTTCGCAGAGAAAAAACGGCGCCTCGGCGCCGTTTTTTTCTACCAATCCAGCAAGGCGGTGGCCGCCGCCGCCAGCGCGAGACCGGCGGTTTCGGTGCGCAGCACCCGGGCGCCGAACCGGGCGCCCGTCAGCCCCCGGCGCCGCGCCAGATCCAGTTCCTCCGGCGACCAGCCGCCCTCGGGGCCGACCATCAGCGTCAGGCGATCCTGCACGTCCGCCAGGGCCGCACGGAAATCCAGCGGGCCTTCGGGATGGCAGAACAGCGCCGGGCCGTCCACCGACTCCAGGCAGGCCGCCAGCGGCGCGGGCGGCTGGACGACCATCAGCCGGTTGCGGCCGCACTGTTCGCTGGCCGCCCGGGCGATGGCGCGCCAATGGTCCAGGCGCTTGTCCAGGCGGGGGCCGGACAGGCGCAGGACGCTGCGCTCGGCGGCGACGGGGCGCAGTTCGGCCACGCCCAGTTCGACCGCCTTTTCCACGATCCAGTCCATCTTGTCGCCCGAGGCCAGGCCCTGGATCAGGACCAGCCGCCCGCGCAGTTCGCTGTCGACGGCGTCGTGCGCGCCCAGTTCGGCCAGGGCGCGGCGGCCTTCGACGCGCAGCGTGGCGGGGTATTGGCCACCCCGGCCGTCGAACAGGACGACGGGGGCGCCGTCCGCGAGCCGCAGCACGCGCAGGGCGTGATGCGCCAGGGCGGCCGGCAGTTCGATGCGCCCGCCGGCGTCCAGCGGGGTCTCGCAGAAGAAGCGGGGAGGCGACATGGCGGTGTGCGGTCCGGCAATGACCATTGTGCGGGTGCCGTGGACTATAAACCGGATCGGGCGCGGTGGTAAAATCCCTGGCTTTGTGATTCTGTATGCGGTGAGGCCATGGCTTCGGTCGTGCGGCGCTTGCCCCCCAAGACCCTATGAGCGCCTTGCCCGCCCCCGATCCGTCCATGGCCAACGCCATTCGCGTCCTGGCCATGGATGCCGTCCAACAAGCCAATTCCGGGCATCCCGGGGCCCCCATGGGCATGGCCGACATCGCCCACGTGCTCTGGACGCGGCACCTGCGCCACAATCCGGCCGACCCGGCCTGGATCGACCGCGACCGCTTCGTGCTGTCCAACGGCCACGGCTCGATGCTCATCTACGCCTTGCTGCACCTGACCGGCTACGACCTGCCGATGGACGAACTGCGCCGGTTCCGCCAGCTGCATTCGCGCACCCCCGGCCATCCCGAAGTCGGCATCACGCCGGGCGTCGAGACCACCACCGGCCCGTTGGGCCAGGGCCTGGCCAACGCCGTCGGCATGGCGCTGGCCGAATCGCTGCTGGCGGGCGAATTCAATCGCCCGGGGCATGAACTGATCGGCCATCACACCTACGCCTTCGTCGGCGACGGCTGCCTGATGGAAGGCATTTCCCACGAGGCCTGCTCGCTGGCCGGCGCCCTGGGCCTGTCGCGCCTGATCGTGTTCTACGACGACAACGGCATTTCCATCGACGGCGAGGTCAAGGACTGGTTCGCCGACGACACGCCGGCGCGCTTCGAGGCCTACGGCTGGAACGTCCTGCGCGGCGTCGACGGCCACGACATGAACGCGATCGACGCGGCCGTCGCCCAGGCCCGCGCGCATGCCGCCGCCGGCCAGGGGCCGACCCTGATCTGCTGCCGCACCGTGATCGGCCGCGGCGCCCCGACCAAGGCCGGCACCGAAAAGGTCCACGGCGCGCCCCTGGGGGCCGACGAGATCGCCGCCGCGCGCAAGGCCATGGGCTGGAACCATCCGCCCTTCGAAATCCCGCGCGAAATCTACAGCTACTGGGACGGTCGCGCGCGCGGCGCGGACCTGCAGTCCGAATGGCAGTCGCGCTTCGACCGCTACGCCGAGGCCCACCCCGAACTGGCCGCCGCCCTGTGCCGCCGCATGGCGGGCGAACTGCCGGCCGATTTCGCCGATCGCGCCCGCGCCTACGTCCTGTCCACCCAGGACAAGGCCGAATCCATCGCGTCGCGCAAGGCTTCCCAGCAGGCCATCGCCGCCTTCGCGGACGTCCTGCCGGAACTGCTGGGCGGCTCGGCCGACCTGACCGGCTCCAATTTCACCGACTGGAAGGGCGTCGAACCCGTGCGCCGCGCGCCCGGCGGCCCCAAATCCGGGCGCCACATCAACTACGGCGTGCGCGAATTCGGCATGGCCGCCGTCATGAACGGCATCGCCCTGCACGGCGGCTACCTGCCGTTCGGCGGCACTTTCCTGACCTTCTCCGACTATTCCCGCAATGCTTTGCGCATGGCGGCGCTGATGAAGCAGCGCGTGGTACACGTCTTCACCCACGACTCCATCGGCCTGGGTGAAGACGGTCCCACCCACCAGTCGATCGAACACGCGGGCAGCCTGCGCCTGATTCCCAACCTGCACGTCTGGCGCCCCTGCGACACCACCGAAACGGCGGTCGCCTGGCAGTGCGCCCTGGCGCGGCCCGCCAGCCTGGGCATGGCCGTCCATCACGGCGGCCCCTCGGCGCTGCTGCTGTCGCGCCAGAACCTGCCTTTCGTGGCGCGCGACGCCGCCACCACCGACGCCATCGCCCGGGGCGGCTACGTCCTGCGCGACATGGTGGGCGCGCGCGCCGTGCTGATCGCCACGGGTTCCGAGATCGAACTCGCCCTGCAGGCCCAGGATCGCCTGG
>CBFGXR010000020.1:0-13678 GCA_965652675.1 uncultured Castellaniella sp. | reverse complement strand
GCGCGCCTGGGCGCCCCGGATCATGAAGCGGGTGCCGCGCCGACCGATTTCCACCCCGTAGGCCTGGGCGATCTGGCGCAGGTTTTCGTCCAGCGGCCCGCACAGATTGGACAGATGGGTGTTGTCCGCGTCCAGTTGCAGCGAGAGCGGACGGGCCTTGGCGGCGGATGCGCGGGCGGGGGCCGGGGCTGATCCGGGGGCGCGTCGGGCGGCGGCGGTCGGATGGCTTTTAGTGCTCATATTGCCTCCTTGGCGCTACGCGCCGTCCCCCCAAGGGGGAATTCGCACTTGGGGCGGCCCGGCGTGCTCATGCGCCCCCCTGTGCGCTGTCGGTCGTGACGATTTCGCCGCGCAGGGTATTGGTCAGGGCCTCGGTGATGCGCACGTCGACCATCCGGCCGATCAGGCGCGGCTGGCCGGCGAAATTGACGATGCGGTTGTTTTCCGTGCGGCCTTTCATGTCGCGGGGATCCTTTTTGGACGGGCCTTCGACCAGTAGGCGCTGGACGCCGCCGACCATGCCCTGGCTGATGGCGGCGGCCTGGTCGTTGATCAGCGCCTGCAGGCGGTACAGCCGGTCGAGCTTTTCGGCTTCCGGCGTGTCGTCGGCCAGGTCGGCGGCCGGGGTGCCCGGGCGGCGCGAATAGACGAAGGAGAACGACTGGTCGAAGCCCACCTGGCGCACCAGGTCCAGGGTCTTCTGGAAATCGGCTTCCGTTTCGCCGGGGAAGCCGATGATGAAGTCCGAGGACAGCGTCATGTCCGGCCGCGCGGCGCGCAGGCGGCGGATGATGGACTTGTATTCCAGGGCCGTGTAGCCGCGCTTCATGGCGGCCAGCACCCGGTCGCTGCCGGCCTGGACCGGCAAATGCAGGAAGGGGACGAGCTTGGGCAGCCGGCCGTGGGCCTCGATCAGCCGCGCGGTCATTTCCTTGGGGTGCGAGGTCGTGTAGCGGATGCGTTCGATGCCGGGGATGTCGTGGACGTAGTCCAGCAGCATGGCGAAATCGGCGATCTCTCCGTGGTCGCCCGCCGGTCCCCGGTAGGCGTTGACGTTCTGGCCCAGCAGGGTGACTTCGCGCACGCCCTGGTCGGCCAGGTCGGCGATTTCCACCAGCACGTCGTCGAAGGGCCGCGAGACTTCGGCTCCCCGGGTGTAGGGCACGACGCAGAAGCTGCAGTATTTGCTGCAGCCTTCCATGATGGAGACGAAGGCCGACGGCCCGTCGACCCGCGCCGGGGGCATGGCGTCGAATTTTTCGATTTCAGGGAACGAGATGTCCACCTGCGACTGGCCGGTGGCGCGGCGCCGGTCGATCAGGTCCGGCAGGCGGTGCAGGGTCTGGGGGCCGAAGACCACGTCCACGTAAGGCGCGCGGCGCACGATGGCCTCGCCTTCCTGGCTGGCCACGCAGCCGCCCACGCCGATCACCAGATCGGGGTTTTGCCGTTTCAGGTGCTGCACGCGTCCCAGGTCGGAAAAGACTTTTTCCTGGGCCTTTTCGCGCACCGAACAGGTGTTGAACAGGATGATGTCGGCGTCGTCCGGGGTCTGGGTCAGTTCCACGCCCTTGGCCGCGTGCAGCACGTCGGCCATTTTTTCGGAGTCGTATTCATTCATCTGGCAGCCGAAGGTGCGGATGAACAGTTTTTTCACGCGGCCGGGCTCGACGGGCTGCAGCAGGGCGGCCAGGGCCTGGTCCCGGGCGTCGGCGGCGGCCGGGTTCGTATCGGAGGCGGGCGTGGGCGCGGCGCCGGAGCGGCGCAGGGTGGTTTCTTGCATGGTGGCTGCCGTGACGGGTTTATATCCCGGGGGCGAAATGTGGAAACCCCTGATTGTACCGTGGCGGGTGTCTGATTCTTGTTGGCACGCGGTGTTGCCGCGCGGGCGAAGAGCGCTATGGTTGAGAGTTCAACAAATTATGGGTTATAAGCAAATTACCAAAAGCAGGATCATTCGAAAATCCGCACCGAAAGCGATGTCGGCTGGATGCGCGTCGCGGACCGGTATCACCAGGGGGAACACAGGCATGAGCAATCCATACATCATGAATCCCGGGCGCCGTCGCGCCTTGGCCGTCGGCGGGGGGCTGGCGGCCTTGGCGGGTCTGCCGGGGGCCGCGCTGGCCGACGGTGTTCGCCAGGACCCGCCCGCCAAAGCCACCGCGGGCGGTGGCAAGGCCTTGCCGGAATACGCCGCATGGAAGGATGCGGACGCCATGATCGTGCACAGCGCCAACACCATCGAACTGCGGCGCGAAGCCTTTGGCCACAGCACGATCACGCCCAGCGACCGCCTGTACGTGCGCAACAACCTGAATCCGCCCTCGGCCGACATCGTGAAGGACCCCGACGCCTGGTCGCTGGAAGTTTCCGGGGTCGCCAAGCCTGGCAGTCTGACCGTGGCCGACCTGAAGCGCCTGGGCCTGACGGCCGTGACCATGGTGCTGCAATGCTCCGGCAACGGGCGGGCCTGGTTCCCGCACAAGCCCAGCGGCACGCAATGGACGGTCGGCGCCGCCGGCTGCGTGGTGTTCGCGGGCGTGCCGGTCAGGGACGTCGCCAAGGCCCTGGGCGGTGTGGCGGGCGGCATGAAATACATGACCAGCACGGGCGGCGAGATCCTGCCCGACGGGGTCGATCCCGATACGGTGAGGGTGGAACGCTCCGTGCCCCTGGAGGCCATGGAGGACGCGATCCTCGCCTGGGAACTGAACGGCGCCGCCCTGCCGCTGGCGCACGGCGGCCCGCTGCGCCTGATCGTGCCCGGCTACATGGGCGTGAACAACATCAAGTACATCCGGCACCTGGCGTTCACCGAAGCCCAGTCGCCGGCCAAGATCCAGCAGAGCAGCTACCGCTTCTATCCGGTGGGGGAGAAGGGCTCGGACAAATACCCCTCGATCTGGGAAATGCCGGTCAATTCCTGGCTCACCTCGCCCTACGAACCGGGCAAGCCCCAGCCGGCGGGCCGGGTGCTGCTGTCGGGCGTCGCCCTGGGCGGATTCCACGCGCTCAAGGGGGTGGAAGTCTCGATTGACGGCGGCCAGACCTGGCGGGCGGCCGACTGGTTCGGCCCGGACATGGGGCGCTACGCCTGGCGCAACTTTGCGCTGGCGGTGGATCTGAAGCCGGGCAAATACCGGATCGCCACCCGGGCGACCAACGACCAGGGCGACACCCAGCCCAAGGAACGGGGGGAAAACAACCGGGGCTACAACAACAATAGCTGGCTGGATCACAGCATCGAACTGGAGGTGGCCTGAGTGCGCGGGTCGACGAGTTTGAAAGCCTGGCGGGGCCGCGTCGCGCTTTGCGGCGCGCTGGCCCTGGCGGCCTGCGGCACCGCGTTCGCCGATGCGCCCGATGCGGCGCGGCTGGAAGAAGGCCGCGCCCTGTTCCAGAAGAACGCGGTCCCCGCCTGCGCCGTCTGTCATACCTTGCGGGACGCGCAGGCCACGGGGCCCATCGGGCCGAATCTGGATGAACTGCAACCCGACCGCGACCAGGTGCTGGCGGCGCTGCGGGACGGCGGCGGCGCCATGCCATCCTTCGAAGAGACGCTGACTCAGGCGCAGCGCGAGACGGTGGCGGATTACGTGGTGTGGGCGACGCATCCGCATTGAGCCGAGAGCGCTGGCGGTGTCCGAGCTGCGCGGAGGGGAATTCCGCGCCTCCGCTCACGGTTCAAAAACCCAAAAAAAGGGCCGGCTGTCCGAAGACGCCGGCCCTGATTCGGATGATCCGCTCAGTTGCGGAATACCTCGTCCAGAGCGTCGGCATCGAGGAGGTTCAAGGACCACAGCGTCAACTGCGATTCAGTGGCGGCGTGGATGCGCTGTGACACATCGCCTGGGATGGTGCCAAAGCGCCGTTCGATCAGACGCAGCAGCAGGCTTGCCTGACCCTCCTGTTTCCACTGCTGCGCCCAGACGCCGGGTTTTTCGCTGATCATCATGGCCAGTTCCTCCAGAGTATTGACGGGGGGCAGGGGTTCATCGAGGGCGGCATCAGCAGATAACGCATCTGCAACTGATAGGGCCGCAGATCGCTGGGCGTGTCGGCGATCAGGCCAGCCATGTCCAGCGAAGCCCGCCTCGCTCTGATGTTCCAGCAACAGCAGAATGCACAGATAGGCCGGTGGCGATGCATCTCCTGGTCTGCGCTGGTGGGGAATCAGCCAGGCGATATCGCCGGATCGTTTTTTCAATCGGTCACTGACGTGGTTGGTCTGAACGGATTGTGCGCCGTCCCAATCCAGAGCATCAAACAGCGTGACGGAGAGTGTGCAGGCCATCAGATCACGCACCATGGCGGGGTGCTCGAACAGGCGTCGGTAGGCGGCATCGGTCTTGCCCATGATCGGTGTCCATCAGGTGGGAGATGGAAGTCATGATGCAGGGGGCGGGGCTGTTGTGAAAGCGTATCCGGGTGATCTTGATCGGGTTTGTCACTGGGGGAAAATCCTCGATTTGCCGTTGCCAACCCCCAGTCAGGGTCCTGCAGGATCTTGGCCATGCCCTGACGGAGCGCGCGGCGGCGAGGGGTTCTCCGACAACCGTTGTGAGACGCCGGCGGCTTCCGAAGGGAGAGCGGGAAACGAGGCGGGCACTGTCTGAGGCCGCAGGCCGAGTTTGCCCGCCGCCCGCTCGGACGAGGAAGGGCCGGGCAGTCCGACCGTAGGGAGGACCGTCGAGCCGGGCGGAGGGGAGCCCCTCGTCGCCGCGTGCGGGTCAAGCACCCAAAAAACAGGGCCGGCTATCCGAAGATACCGGCCCTGTGCATGGAGTAAGTGAACAGGGGTGTTTACCCGAGTTCGACTTCCGGCCCGTCCTTCTTGACCGGCTTGACCAGGTCTTCGCGCTTGATGCCCATCCACATCGCCAGGGCCGCGGCCACGAACACCGACGAATAGATCCCGAACCAGATCCCGATCGTCAGGGCCAGCGAGAAATTGTGCAGCGTGGGGCCGCCGAAGAAGAACATCGACAGCACCATCATCTGCGTCGAGGCGTGCGTGATCACCGTCCGGGAAATGTTCTGCGTGATCGACGCGTTGATGATCTCGCGCACCGAGGCCTTGCGCTGCTTGCGGAAGTTTTCGCGGATCCGGTCCATCACCACCACGGACTCGTTCACCGAATAGCCCAGCACCGCCAGTACCCCGGCCAGCACCGACAGCGAGAATTCCCACTGGAAGAACGCGAAGAAGCCCAGGATGATCACCACGTCGTGCAGGTTCGCCAGCGCGCACGAGGCCGCCAGCTTCCATTCGAAGCGCACGGCCAGGTACACCATGATGCCCACCACCACGAACAGCAGCGCCATCAGGCCGTTGTGCAGCAGTTCCTGGCCCACCTGCGGTCCCACGAATTCCACCCGGCGCAGCTGCACGTCCGCGTTCTTGGCCTGCAGGGCCGACAGCACGGTGCGGCTCTGGGAGGCGGTGTCCTCGTTCGGGCGCACCGGCAGTCGGATCATCACGTCCTGCGACGTGCCGAAGTTCTGCACCTGGAAGTCCGAATAGCCCAGCGCGTCGATCGCCGTGCGGATCTCGGCCACCGGCGCGGACTGCTCGTAGTGGACTTCCATCACCGTGCCGCCGGTGAACTCGATCGACAGGTGGAAGCCCCGGGTGGCGATGAAGAAGACGGCGGCCAGAAAGGTCAGCAGGCTGATGATGTTCAGGATCAGCGCATGCCGCATGAACGGGATGGTGCGATGGATGCGGAAAAATTCCATGATGTGTCCTGGGTGCGGGGTGGACGGGCTCGGGGCGGATGCCCGTCAGTCCTGCTTGGGTTTCCAGATCTGGCCGATGGAGATCGTCTTCAGCTTGCGCTTGCGGCCGTACCACAGGTTCGCCAGGGCGCGCACGCCGACCACCGACGAGAACATCGAGGTCAGGATGCCGATGCAGTGCACCACGGCGAAGCCGCGCACCGGCCCGGTGCCGAAGGCCAGCAGGGCGACGCCCACGATCAGGCTGGTCAGGTTGGAGTCGAAGATCGTCGCCCAGGCGCGGTCGAAGCCCAGGTGGATGGCCTGCTGGGGCGGCAGCCCGGCGCGCAGTTCCTCGCGGATGCGCTCGTTGATCAGCACGTTGGCGTCGATGGCCATCCCCAGCGTCAGGGCGATGGCGGCGATGCCGGGTAGGGTCAGCGTGGCCTGCAGCATCGACAGCACCGCCAGCAGCAGCAGCACGTTGAAACTGAGTCCCAGCGTGGAGAACAGGCCGAACAGGTGGTAGTACAGGATGATGAAGATCGCGATGGCGGTGAAGCCGTACAGCGTCGAATCGAAACCCTGCCGGATGTTGGCGGCGCCCAGGCTGGGGCCGATGGTGCGTTCCTCGATGATGTGCATCGGCGCGGCCAGCGCGCCGGCGCGCAGCAGCAGGGCCACGTCGGCGGCTTCCTGGGCGTTCATGCTGCCGGAAATCTGCACCTGGCCGCCGGGGATCTCGGAGCGGATCACCGGGGCGGTCACGACCTCGCCCTTGCCGTTTTCGAACAGCACGATGGCCATGCGCTTGCCGATGTTGTCGCGCGTCACGTCGCGGAAGATGCGCGCGTCCTTGGAGTCCAGCGTCAGGTTGACGGTGGGCTGCTGGGTCTGGTGGTCGCGGCCGGGCTGGGCGTCCTGCAGGTTTTCGCCCGTCAGGATCACCTGGCGGCGCAGCAGCAGCGGGCGGCCGTCGCGGTCGGCGTAGCGCACCAGGCCGAAGGGCACGCGGCCCGAGGCCAGGGCGGCCGTGGCGGTGGGCGAGTCGTCCACCATGTGGATTTCCAGGGTGGCGGTGCGGCCCAGGATGTCCTTGGCCTTGGCCACGTCCTGGACGCCGGGCAGTTGGACCACGATGCGGTCGCCGCCCTGCTGCTGGATCACGGGTTCGGCCACGCCGAGTTCGTTGATCCGGTTGTGCAGCGTCTGGATGTTCTGCTTCAGGGCGTTGTCCTGGACCTGGGTGACGGAGGCCGGACTGAGCGTGCCGTCCACCAGCCACTGGTCGCCGGACTGTCCGGTCGTGAAGACCATTTCGGGCATGGAACGGCGCAGCGTGTCGACGGCGGCGTCGCGTTCGTCCTGGGTGGCGAAGGTCGCGCGCACCGATTGCTGGTTGCGCTCGACGTCCTCGACCTTGAGTTTGGCGTCGCGCAGGGTGGTGCGGGCCTCGCCGGCCATGGAATCGTAGCGGCTGGTCAGGGCGCCCTGCATGTCCACCTGGAGCAGGAAGTGCACGCCGCCGCGCAGGTCCAGGCCCAGGTACATCGGGTGGGCGCCCAGGGACGTCAGCCAGTTCGGCGAGGCCGACATCAGGTTCAGGGCGACCGTGTAGTCGGGATTCTGCGGGTCCGGGTTCAGGGCCTTTTCGATCCGGTCCTTGGCCTTGAGCTGCGTGTCGGTGGAGTCGAAGCGCAGCCGCACCGTGCCGACCGGACCGTTCATCTCGAAGGATCCGGCGGTCGGGCGCAGCCCGGCCTGGTCCAGGACCTGTTCGGCCCGGGTCAGGGTGTTCTGATCGACCTTGACGGACGTCTTGGCCCCCGCGATCTGGACCGCCGGCGATTCACCGTAGAGGTTGGGCAGCGTGTAGAGCACGCCGATCAGGACGGCGGCCAGAACGATGAGGTATTTCCAGAGAGGGTAGCGGTTCATGGTCGATCAGGTGGGGCGGGTCTGGAGAGACGAGGCGCCGGGAAGCGGCGCCCGCCGGGCGGATCAGAGCGACTTGATCGTGCCCTTGGGCAGCACGGCGGTGACGGCGCTGCGCTGCACGATGGTTTCCACGGCCTTGTCGCCGGACTGGGCGATTTCGACGGTCAGGTAGTTGTCGCTGACCTTGCTGATCTTGCCCAGCATGCCGCCCGTCATGATGACTTCGTCGCCCTTGGCCAGGGCCTCGACCATTTTCTTGTGATCCTTCTGGCGCTTCATCTGCGGGCGGATCATCAGGAAATACAGGATGACGAACATCAGGATGATGGGCAGCATGCTCATCAGCGGGTTCGCTTCGCCGGCGGCTTGGGCCGGGATCAGGGTCAGGGTGTCGACGAGGGACATGGAGGCTCCTGCGAGGTCGAGGGGGTTCGATGGACGGACACGTGCCGGACGAGATCCGACGCATGAGTGAAATTAACTCTTGATTGTAGCGGGATATCCGTCCGGCCGCGTTCCCGCCCTCATTCGATGCCGCGCGCCCGGTCGCGGTGGAAGGCCTCGCGCCAGGACTCGAAACGGTCCTGTTCGATGGCCGCGCGCATGTCTTCCATCAGATGCAGGTAGAAATGCAGGTTGTGCAGGGTGTTCAGGCGGGCGCCGGTGATTTCCCCGGCGCGCTGCAGGTGGTGCAGGTAGGCGCGCGAGAAATGCCGGCAGGTGTGGCAGCCGCATGCGGCGTCCAGCGGGCGGGTGTCGTCGCGGTAGCGGGCGTTGCGGATCTTGATGTCGCCGTGGCGGGTGAACAGCCAGCCGTTGCGCGCGTTGCGGGTGGGCATGACGCAGTCGAACATGTCCACGCCCCGGCTCACGCCCTCGACCAGATCCTCGGGCGTGCCCACGCCCATCAGGTAGCGCGGTGCCTGCGCAGGCATGCGCGGGGTCACGTGGGCCAGCACGCGCATCATGTCTTCCTTGGGCTCGCCCACCGACAGGCCGCCGATGGCGTAGCCCTCGAAGCCGATCTCCGTCAGGCCGGCTAGGGACTCGTCGCGCAGGTCCTCGTACATGCCGCCCTGGATGATGCCGAACAGGGCGTTGGGATTGCCCAGGTCCAGGAAGGCCTGGCGCGAGCGGCGCGCCCAGCGCAGCGACATGCGCATCGAGGCGGCGGCTTCTTCGTGGGTGGCGGGGCGGTCGCCGATGCGGTAGGGCGTGCATTCGTCCAGCACCATGGCGATGTCGGAATTCAGGCTGCGCTGGATGCGCATCGATTCCTCGGGCGTCAGGAACAGGCGCGAGCCGTCGATGGGCGAGGCGAAACGCACGCCTTCCTCGGTGATCTTGCGCATGCCGTCCAGGCTGAAGACCTGGAAGCCTCCCGAATCCGTCAGGATGGGTTTGTCCCATTGCATGAAGCCGTGCAGGCCGCCGTGGCGGTCCAGGATGTCGGTGCCGGGGCGCAGCCACAGGTGGAAGGTGTTGCCCAGCACGATCTGGGCGCCGATCTCCTCCAGCTCGTGCGGCAGCATGGCCTTGACGCTGCCGTAGGTGCCCACGGGCATGAAGATCGGCGTCTGGACGACGCCGTGGTTCAGCGTCAGGCGGCCGCGCCGCGCGGCGCCGTCGGTGTGCAGCAGTTCGAATCGGAGTCCGGTCATGGTCTGGGTCTGTCGATCAGGGCTGGAGGGCGGCGAGGTCCTGGGCGGCCTCGATGAACATGGCGTCGCCGTAGCTGAAGAAGCGGTAGCGCGACTGGACGGCGTGGGCGTAGGCGCGGCGGATCGGGTCCATGCCCGCCAGGGCGGACACCAGCATCAGCAGCGTCGATTGCGGCAGGTGGAAGTTGGTGATCAGGGCGTCCACGTTCGTGTAGCGGTAGCCGGGCGTGATGAACAGCCGGGTGTCGCCTTCGCAGGCGTGCTCGCCGTCGCCGTCGCGGGCGGCGGCCTCCAGGGAGCGCACGCTGGTGGTGCCCACGGCGATCACGCGGCCGCCGCGCGCGCGGGTTTCGCGGATGCGCCGCAGGGTCTCGGCTGGGACGCAATAGCGTTCCGCGTGCATGACGTGCTCGCTGATGCGCGCGACGCGCACCGGCTGGAAGGTGCCGGCGCCCACGTGCAGGGTGACGAAGGCCCGCTCCACGCCCAGGGCCTCCAGGCGGTCGAGCATGGCCAGGTCGAAGTGCAGGCCGGCGGTCGGCGCGGCCACGGCCCCCGGCTTGTCGGCGTAGACGGTCTGGTAGCGCGCCTCGTCTTCGCCGTCGGCGCCGTGGGTGATGTAGGGCGGCAGGGGCACGCTGCCGTGGCGTTCCAGCAGCTCCAGCACGGGGGCGGGGAAGGCCAGCTCGAACAGTTCGTCCCGGCGGCCCAGGACTTCGGCCTCGAAAGCGCCGTCGGCCAGGATCAGGCGCGTGCCCGGACGCGGCGACTTGCTGGCGCGCACGTGCGCCAGGGCGCACCGGGGCTCGGTGATGCGCTCGACCAGGACTTCGACCTGGCCGCCGCTGTCCTTGCGGCCGCGCAGCCGGGCCTTGATGACGCGGGTGTCGTTGAAGACCAGCAGGTCGCCGGCGCGCAGCAGGCCCGGGAGGTCGATGAATTGCCGATCGTGCAGGCCGCCGGCGCCATCCAGGTGCAGCAGCCGGCTGGCGTCGCGCCGCTCGGCGGGATGCTGGGCGATCAGTTCGGGGGGCAGTTCGTAGTCGAACTGGGAGATATCGAGGGAATCGGTCACAGGCGGTCCGGGCACCGGCGAGGGCGCCTGGGGAAGGAAAAAGTCGGGGGGATGGAAACCGGGGGTATTTTAGTCCGATGCGCCGGAGCCGATGCGCGTCCGCCCGGTCCGCCTTGCGCACCTTACATTTACCTGGACGTTGACCCGGCCGCTTTGGATTATGCTGGCGTTTTTTGACGCCGAGTTGGGGGCGCACATGCGGTTGGCAGGATGGCTTGGACGGCGAATGGGGCCGAAGCGGCTGGGCGCGGGACTGGCGGCATGCCTGTTCGCGAGCATGTCCCTGGGGGCCGGGGCGCAGGCCCTGCCGCCGGAACTGCAGAAGGCCTGGAAGGCCACCCGGCTGCCGCTGTCGTCCCTGTCGCTGGAAATCCGCGAGGCCGGCGGCCCGGTCATCGCCCGCGTCCAGGCCGACGAGCCGCGCAACCCGGCCTCGGTGATGAAGACCGTGACCACCTGGTCCGCGCTGTCGGCCCTGGGGCCGGATTACATCTGGCGCACCCGCTTCCTGTCCGATCCGGGCGCCCGTGTGGACGAGCAGGGCACCCTGCAGGGGCCGCTCTACGTCCAGGCGGCCGGGGATCCCTGGTTCCGCCAGGAAGACCTCTGGAACATGCTGCGCGAACTGCGCCTGCGGGGGGTGAAGAACCTGTCCGAGGTCGTCGTGGACCGTGGCCGCTTCGGCGACGTGGCCATCGACACGGGCGATTTCGACGACGCGCCGGACCGTCCCTACAACGCCAGTCCCGACGCGATGATGATCGGCTTCGGCGCGACCCGGGTGGTCTTTCTGCCCGACGCCAAGGCGCGCCAGTGGATTCCCCTGCTCGATCCGCCGACCCGCGACGTGCGCGTCGAAGGCCGGCTCGAATGGCTGGACGGCGCATGCAAGGGCTCGCCCGTCGTGGCGGCCGACGTGAGGCCCGAAGGGCCCAGGTCCGTGATCCACGTTTCCGGCAAGGCCGTCGGCGACTGCGGCGAATTCAGCGTGTACCGCCTGGCCGGCAACCAGGGCGATCATTTCGAGGCCCTGTTCCGTCTGCTTTGGCGCGAGCTGGGCGGCACGCTGGCGCGCGGCATCCGCGACGGCCGCGTGCCCGCGCGGGCCACGGCGCTGGCCTGGCACGACTCGCCCTCGTTGGCCGACGTGATCCGTCAGATCAACAAGCACAGCAACAACGTCATGGCCCGCATGACCCTGCTGACCCTGGGCGCGGAACTGAACGGCCCGGGCGCCACGCCCGACAGCGGCGGCCGGGCGGTCCGGCAGATCCTGAAGAACCAGGGCGTGGACACGGCGGGCTGGACGCTGGACAACGGTTCGGGCCTGTCGCGCCAAGGCCGCATCACGGCGCGTGGCCTGGCGCAGATGCTCGACGTGGCCTGGCGTTCGCCCCTGATGCCCGAATTCGTTTCCTCGCTGGCGATCTCGGGGGTGGACGGCACGGTGCGCCGCCGCCTGCGTGCCGAGGACACGCGCGGCCAGGCGCACCTGAAGACCGGCACCCTGCGCGATTCGCGCGCGCTGGCGGGCTATGTGCGCGGCGCCAGCGGCAAGCGCTACATCCTGGTCAGCCTGGTCAACGATCCGGGCGCGGCCGCCGTGCGCCCGTTCGACGACGCCGTCGTCGAATGGCTGGCGGCGCGCTGAGGCTTCGCGCCTTTCCCTGCCTGCCCCTTCCTTTCCGGGTCTTCCACTCCGCGAGCGCTCGCCGGAGTGATTGACATCCTATTAGTTTATTTCTAAATTAATAGAAACTAAAGGAAAGGACGCCAGCATGGTCACCGCGCATTTGGACACCTTCGCCCGAGACAACCTGCCGCCGCCCGAACAGCAGCCGGAATTCCTGTTCGAGCTGCCCGAGCTTCGATTTCCCGAACGCTTGAACTGCGCCACCGAACTGCTCGACCGTCATGTGGCCGAAGGGCGCGGTGGGCGCGTCTGTATCCGCGCGCCCGGCGTGACCTGGACCTATGCCGATCTGCTGGAGCGCGCCAACCGCATCGCCCATGTGCTGGTCCGGGACATGGGTCTGGTGCCGGGCAACCGCGTGCTGCTGCGCGCGCCCAACAATCCCATGCTGGCGGCCTGCTGGTTCGCCGTCATGAAGGCGGGCGGTATCGCGGTGGCGACGATGCCGCTGCTGCGGGCCAAGGAACTGAAGGCCGTCCTGGAGATCGGCCAGGTCACGCATGCCCTGTGCGACGCCGGCCTGGCCGAGGAAATGGACCTGGCGGCGCGGGCGTGCCCCGGGCTGCGGCAGCTGCGGTATTTCGGGCAGGACGGGCCGGACGGACTGGAGGCCGCCATGGCGCGGATGCCGGCCGAATTCCGGAACGTCGAGACGGCGGTCGATGACACCTGCATCCTGGGCTTCACGTCCGGGACCACGGGCGTGCCCAAGGCCACCATGCATTTCCACCGCGACGTGATGGCGATCTGCGACTGCTGGCCCAAGTACGTGCTGCGGCCCACGGCCGATGACGTGTTCATCGGCAGCCCGCCGCTGGCCTTCACCTTCGGCCTGGGCGGACTGCTGCTGTTTCCCCTGCGTGTGGGCGCGTCCGTGGCGCTGCTGGAAAAGGCCGGCCCGCCGCTGCTGCTCGAAGGCATCCGCGAGTTCGGCGCCACCGTGATGTTCACCGCGCCCACCTCGTACCGGGCGCTGGCGGCCCATGGCGCCGAGCTGCGGCGCACGCCGCTGCGCAAGTGCGTGTCGGCGGGCGAGGCGCTGCCGGCCGCGACGCGCGCCCTGTGGAAGGAAGCCACCGGCATCGAATTGATCGACGGGATCGGCGCCACCGAGATGCTGCACATCTTCATCTCGCACGACGAGCGCGAAGCCCGTCCCGGCGCCACCGGCAAGCCGGTGCCCGGCTACCGCGCCCGGGTGGTGGACGACGCCGGACGGGAAGTACCCCCGGGCACCATCGGCAAGCTCGCCGTGCAGGGCCCCACGGGTTGCCGCTATCTGGCCGATCCGCGCCAGGCGGTCTACGTGCGGGACGGCTGGAACCTGACCGGCGACGCCTACCTGATGGACGCCGACGGCTACTTTTTTTATCAGGCGCGCACGGACGACATGATCGTCTCGTCGGGCTACAACATCGCCGCGCCGGAAGTCGAGGAAGTCCTGATGCAGCATCCCGCCGTGGCGGAGTGCGCCGTGATCGGTGTGGCCGACGAAGAGCGCGGCCAGATCGTCAAGGCCTTCGTGGTCCTGCGGGCCGGCCAGGCGCGGGACGCGGCGATGGTCCGGACGCTGCAGGATTTCGTGAAGGC
>CBFGXR010000019.1:0-13937 GCA_965652675.1 uncultured Castellaniella sp. | reverse complement strand
GGGTTGGGTCATGAGGGGGCCGATCCGGGTGGTGCGGGCATTGTAATGGATGGGGATCGCCTTTCCGCGCGGTCACCGTACTCAAGAGGCGGTGTTTGCCTTCATCTCAATCGACATTTCTTGATGGGGAGTCGGCTGGAAGACGAAAAAATCCCCGCCGCGAACCGCGACGGGGATGAGGCAGGACACGAAATAGTCCTTTCGGACTATTTCGTGCCTGACGAATCCGAGCAGCATGCAAGCTGCGAGGTGGGGCCGGGTGCCGGTCCGGCGCGCGAGGCGCCGGACCGGGAAGGGCAGGGGCTTAGAAGCCGCCCATGCCGCCCATGCCACCCATTCCGCCCATGTCGGGCATCGGAGCGGCGGGCTTGTCTTCGACGATTTCGGCCACGGCGGCTTCGGTGGTCAGCAGCAGGCTGGCGACCGAGGCGGCGTTCTGCAGCGCGGTGCGGGTGACCTTGGTCGGGTCGATCACGCCCTGTTCGACCAGATCGCCGTACTCGCCGGTGGCGGCGTTGTAGCCGTAGTTGCCTTCACCCTTTTCAACGGCGTTGACGATCACGCTGGCTTCGTCGCCGGCATTGCTGACGATGGTGCGCAGCGGGGCTTCGATGGCGCGCAGGACCAGCTTGATGCCGGCGGCCTGGTCGGCGTTGTCGCCCTTGACCTTGGCCACGGCGGCCTTGGCGCGGATCAGCGCGACGCCGCCGCCCGGGACGATGCCTTCCTCGACGGCCGCACGCGTGGCGTGCAGGGCGTCTTCGACGCGGGCCTTCTTTTCCTTCATTTCCACTTCGGTGGCGGCACCGACGCGGATGACGGCCACGCCGCCAGCCAGCTTGGCGACACGTTCCTGCAGCTTTTCACGGTCGTAGTCCGAGGTGGCTTCCTCGATCTGCGCGCGGATCTGCTTGACGCGGGCTTCGATGTTCTTGGCATCGCCGGCGCCGTCGATGATGGTGGTGTTTTCCTTGGCCACTTCGATGCGCTTGGCCTGGCCCAGTTCGGCCAGGGTCGCCTTTTCCAGCGACAGGCCGGTTTCTTCGGAGATCACCGTGCCGCCCGTCAGGATGGCGATGTCTTCCAGCATGGCCTTGCGACGGTCGCCGAAGCCCGGGGCCTTGACGGCGGTGGTCTTCAGGATGCCGCGGATGTTGTTCACGACCAGGGTGGCCAGGGCTTCGCCCTCGACGTCCTCGGCCACGATCAGCAGCGGACGGCTGGACTTGGCGACTTGTTCCAGCACCGGCAGCAGGTCGCGGATGTTGCTGATCTTCTTGTCGAAGATCAGGACGAACGGGTCGTCCAGCACGGCGACTTGCTTGTCGGGGTTGTTGATGAAGTAGGGCGACAGGTAGCCGCGGTCGAACTGCATGCCTTCGACGACGTCGAGTTCGTTTTCCAGGGACTTGCCGTCTTCGACGGTGATGACGCCTTCCTTGCCGACCTTGTCCATCGCGTTGGCGATGATTTCACCGACGGAGGTGTCGCTGTTGGCCGAGATCGAACCGACCTGGGCGATGGCCTTGCTGGTGGTGCAGGGCTTGGACAGCTTGTGCAGTTCGTCCACGGCGGCGATCACGGCCTTGTCGATGCCGCGCTTCAGGTCCATGGGGCTGATGCCGGCGGCCACGTACTTCAGGCCTTCTTCGACGATGGCCTGGGCCAGCACGGTGGCGGTGGTGGTGCCGTCGCCGGCGTTGTCGGAGGTCTTGGAGGCGACTTCCTTGACCAGCTGGGCGCCGATGTTCTCGAACTTGTCCTTCAGTTCGATTTCCTTGGCGACGGAGACGCCGTCCTTGGTGACGGTGGGGGCGCCGAAGGAGCGGTCCAGCACCACGTTGCGGCCCTTGGGACCCATCGTGGTCTTGACGGCGTTGGCGAGGATGTTGACGCCGCGGACGATGCGGGTGCGGGCATCGTCACCGAAATAAACTTGCTTTGCAGCCATGTTGAAATTCCTTGGGATTGAACGGTGAGGTGGCTTACTGGATCACGGCGAGGATTTCTTCCTCGCGGATGACGAGCACTTCCTCGCCATCGACCTTGACGGACTGGCCGGCGTACTTGCCGAACAGGACCTTGTCGCCGACCTTGACGTCGACAGCGATGACTTTGCCGTCCTCGGTCTTCTTGCCGGGGCCGACGGCCAGGACTTCGCCCTGATCGGGCTTTTCAGCCGCGCTGTCAGGGATGACGATACCCGAGGCGGTGGTGCGCTCGTTGTCCAGACGCTTGACGATCACGCGATCGTGCAAAGGACGCAGTGCCATGGAGGAACTCCTGTACATAAGAAATTGAGGGTGCGGGGGCGAGGTGCTGTTAGCACTCAGCCCCATCGAGTGCTAATTATAAGGATGATTTCTGGGGTTTCAAGGGGCGGGTGGGGACCTGTTACAAGTCGGGCGAGTCGTCGGTGGGCAGCTTGCGCACCATCCTCGGCTAATCCCGGGCTTGCAGGTCCCGCAGGCAGGCATGCGCTCCCCGGGCAATCGCCCAAGCCAGCCGCCTGATCGTCTCCGGCTTCCCAAGCCGCGCCTCCTCCGCAGGATTGACGATCACCCCCGCCTCGACCAGCACGGCGGGCATGGGCGCCGTCCGCAGCACCGCCAGTCCATCGTAGCGGTGGACGCCCAGGCGGCGGTCGACGAAGGGATGGTTTTCGCCTTCGACCGGCTCGGCATGGTACCCGGACGGGCGCTCGCCCGCCGCTTGCAAGTGTGAGCCGATCTCCTGCGCGCATCGCAGGCTGCGCATGGGGTGCGGGTTCAATGCCGAGACAAAAATCGAATAGCCGGCGAATTCGGCCCGGCGGCCCGCCGCGAGGTAGCGCGCCTGCGCCGAATCATGATGGATCGACACCAACAAGTCCGCGTCCGGCGCGCCCTCCGTGCGCCGGGCCGGCGGGATGTCCGCGCCGATGCCTTCGATCCGGGTCGTCCGGTCGCCCAGCGCCGCGAGCGCGCGGGCGAGGGTGGCGGCCAGGTCCCGGTTGTACAGGTACTCCGCGCGGCCGCTGGCGCCTGTCGCGCCAGGATGCTCCGGCCCATGGCCCGCGTCCAGCAGAATGTGCGCGGCGTGCGCCGGCCCGGCGCAGCACAGGGCCAGCAGGAGTGCGGACAGCGCGCGCGCCGGACGCCCGTGGAGGGGGCGTACCGGCGCCCAGGCGGATGCCAAGAGAACGATGCTGCGGAGCGGCGGGACCATGCGTGCAGTGTAGGGCCCGGCGCGTGGCCGCGCACGCCCGGGCATGCCGATGCCGGCCTTATTTGCCCGGATCCTTGACGGCGGGAACCGTGTCGAACTCGACGTTCTGCAGCACGCCGTCGACGCGCTCGACCTTGCGGATGTAGACGTTCTGCACGATGTCGCGCGTGGCCGGGTCGATGGAAACCGGACCGCGCGGGCTGGCCCAGGTCATGCCCTTGGCGGCGGCCATGAAGGCATCGCCGCCCTGGCCGCCCGTTTTCCTCAGCGTCTCGTAGATCAGGCGCATGCCGTCATAGCCGCCCGCCGACCAGAAATTGGGCCGCTGACCGGGATAGGCCTGGGTGTAGGCCTGAACGAAAGCCTTGTTTTCCGGCGAGTCGTGGGCTTGCGAATAGTGGAAGGAGGTGATCATCCCCACAGCGGCGTCGCCCATGGCGTCCAGCACCCCCTCGTCGGTGATGTCGCCGGTGGCGATCAGGCGGATGCCCGCCTTGTCCAGGCCGCGTTCCTTGAAACCCTTGGCGAAGGCCACGCCCTGTTCGCCGGCGGGCAGCATCAGGAACACGGCGTCCGGCCGGGCATCCTTGGCCTTCTGGAGAAAAGGCGCGAAGTCGGGGGTGTTGACCGGCGTGCGCGACGTGCCGGCGATCCGCCCGCCGCCCGCCTCGAAGGCCTTGATGAACTGTCCCTCGGCATCGTGTCCGGGACCGTAGTCGGCGACGATGGTGTAGACCGTCTTGATGCCGTGCTTCAATGCCCAGGCGGCGATCGGCGTCGTGACCTGGGGCAGGGTGAAAGAGGTCCGGACGATGTAGTCGGACTTGGCGGTGATGGACGAGGTCGCCGCGTTCATGACGATCATGGGCGTCCGGGTTTCGGTGGCCAGCGGTGCTACGGAAAAGGCCGAGGGCGTCATGCCGAACCCGGCCAGGATGTCCACCTTGTCCTGGATCAGCAGGGTCTGGGCCTGCCGTTTGCTGATGGCCGGGGCGATGCCGGTGTCGTCCTTGACGACGAGCCGGATCTTGCGGCCCGCGACGGTGTCGCCGTGCTCCTTCATGTACAGGCGTACGCTGTTTTCGATCTGCTCTCCATGGGCCGCGAAGGGTCCGGACAAGGGCAGCACCAGGCCGATCTTCAGGTCGTCGGCGGCCTGGGCGCCGGTGGTCGCCGTGGCAAGGGCGAGCGCGGCCAATCTTTTCGTGAGTGTCATGTCTTCCTCCTGTGGGGGTGATGTGGGTCTGGTCCCTTGTCGTCCTGCCTTCAGGCCAGACCGCAGAAGTTTTCGGCGATCGCGGTCTGCGCGGCGGGGGACTCTCGCGTGTATTCCAGCTCGGCGATCTGGATCCGCCGTTCGAACGGGTTGTCCGTGATGCGGTGGGTCAGATGGGTCATCCACCAGGAAAAACGCACCGCTTTCCAGATGCGCTTCAGCGACTGCTCGCAGTACCGGTCGATCCCGTGGGCGTCATGGTCCTGATAGTGCTGCCGCAGGCCGTCGGCCAGGGCCTTGGCGTCCCCGACCGCGAGGTTCAGGCCCTTGGCGCCGGTGGGCGGCACCACGTGCGCGGCGTCGCCCACCAGGAACAGGCGGCCGTGGCGCATCGTCGAGCACACGTAGCTGCGCAGCGGCGCGATGCTCATTTCCAGCGCCGGCCCGGTGATCAGCTTTTCGGCCAGATCCGACGGCAGCCGGCTGCGGTATGCGTCCCAGAATCGGTCGGCATTCCATTGGCTGAGCTGCGCGTCCGCCGGGACCTGGATGTAGTAGCGGCTGCGGGTGCGCGAGCGCAGACTGCACATCAGGAAGCCTTCTGCGCCGTTGATCCAGGCGACTTCCTCGGAAACCGGCGGGACGTCGGCCAGCAGGGCCAGCCAGCCGAACGGAAAGGCCAGGCCTTGTTCGCGCAGATGCTCCTTGGGGATCGACTGGCGCGAAACGCCGTGGAATCCGTCGCAGCCCGCGATGAAGTCGCACTCGATGCGCAGGTCCCTGCCTTCGTGGCGGCAGGTCACCGAAGGGTGGTCGCTTTCGATGTCGTGCGGCCGCACCTCCGCGGCCTCGTAGAGTGTGACGCCGCCCGTGGCCGTGCGCGCCTCCATCAGGTCGCGCGTGATGCGTGTCTGGCCGTAGACGGTGGCGTGCTTGCCGATCAGGTTGAAATCGATATGGCAGCGCTCCTCGTCCCAGCGCAGGTCGAAGCCGTGCATGGGCAGGCCTTCGCGCTCGGCGCGCTCGCCCACGCCCGCCTCGTTCAGGGCGGCGATCGTGGGCTGTTCCAGCACACCGGCCCGGACCCGTCCGAGGACGTAGTCGGGGCTGCGGGCTTCGAGGATCACATGGTCGATGCCATGTCTGTGCAGCAACTGTCCCAGCAGCAGGCCGGAAGGGCCGGCGCCGATGATGACGACCTGGGTGCGTCGGGTTTCCATCTGGGGGTCTCCTGTGGATTCAAGGTTCTTCGAATGTGATGAGGCCCATGCCCGTGGTCATGGGGCCGTAGTAGTGCCGGTGCACGCGGCGGGCGGCGCCGGAGATCGCGCCGCGCATGACCAGCCACATGATCAGTTCGATGCCCTCGGCGCCCGACCGCTCCATCAGTTCCTGGTGCGTCATGCGGGCCAGGCTTTCCGGATCGTGTTCGATGCGGTCGAGGAAGTCGTGGTCGAATTCGGGGTTCATGGCGCCGAAGCGCCTGCCCTGCAACTGGTGCGACATGCCGCCGGTGCCCAGGATGACGACGCGCAGGTCGCGGGGATCCGCCTCGACGGCACGGCGGATCGCCTGGCCCAGCTTGAAGCAGCGCATCGCGGTGGGCAGCGGGTGCAGCAGGACATTGACCGCCAGCGGGACGGCGGCCACGTTCCAGTCGGGACTGGGGTCGAAGCACAGGTGCATGGGCACCAGAAAGCCGTGTTCGACGGCCATTTCCTGGCACAGGGTCAGGTCGAATTCGTCGTAGACCAGGGATTCGCACAGGTGGCGCGAGAACTCGAAATCCCCCTTGATGCGGGGCAGCGGGCGGATGCCCATGCCTTCGTCGGCGATCGCGTACTGGTCGGCGCACCCCACGGCGAAGGTCGGGTATTGCTTGAAGAAGAAATCGGCGCCGTGGTCGTTGTAGACCATGATGGCGACGTCCGGTTTCAGGTCCGCCAGCCATTCGCGCACGGGGACATAGGCGTCGAAGAGGGGTTTCCAGTCCGGCTCGGCCTGAGCGCCCCGGTCATAGGCGCCGCCGATCGAGGGGACATGCGAAGTCCCGATGCCCGCGATGATCTTTCCCATGGTCAGCGTGCTCCCTTGGCGTGGCGCGAGGCGAGGAAATCCTCGAACGGTTCCCCGCGCATCTGGGCGCCCATGCGGTACAGGCCGTGGCCCACCACGAAACCGAGCTTGAGCAGGTAGTAGATGTTGCCGCCCGCCGCGTTGAGGCCGCTCCAGTCGCGGGCGCGGACCAGCCGCTTTTCGTATTCGCTCAGTCCATGGCGCGCCATGTAGGCCTCCTCGTCGGCCTTGTAGTCCAGGCGGTTCGCTTCCGATGTCAGGGAATCGCACATCTTGTTCAGGCGGTAGCCTTTGCGCGATTCGTTCAGGTCGAAGACGATCGTGTCCGGTATGGGCCGGGTCCGGTCGAGCTGCGGTGATGTCATGCGTTCCTCCGATTGGGTGGCGGCTTGTACAGGTCGGCCTGGAACCTTTAAGCTTTAACGAGTGATGGCCATGCGCCCATCATCGCGTCCGGCCGGCCGGGCGTGAATGGACGAACGGGACGGAGGGTGGTGTTTTCCGGACATGAGCGATTCTTCGATACCGCTGTATTCCCTGTATGGCCAGATCGACACGGCCGCCGAACTGCGCTTCCTGCACCTGGAGTCGCTGGAGTCGCGCAACCGGGTCTATGATTGGTTCATCCGGCCGCATCGGCACCATGACCTGTATCAGCTCATCTGGGTGGAGAAGGGATCTGGGACGGTGATGCTGGACGAACAGCGGCTGACGCTGCGGGCGCCGGTGCTGATCAGCATTCCGCCGCCCATCGTGCACGGCTTCCAATGGCGGCCGGGGACCGAGGGCCTGATCCTGACCGTGGCGGAAGGCTTCGTGGCGGACCTGGCCCGCTGGTCGGGGGATCCCGCGGTCGGCGCCTTGCTGGATCGGCTGCTGACCGTCACGGGCGCCGTCGATCCGGGCAGCATCGGGCGGCTGGGGCGCCTGTTCGAAACGATCCTGGACGAATACGTCCAGGATCGTGTGTGCCGCAATACGGCCATCTCCGGCAGCGTGCTGGTGCTGCTCGCCGAGGTCGCGCGGCTCCGGCGCCTGGGCTTGTACGAGGATTTCCCGGCCGATCCGGGCGGGAAGGCACTGTACCGGCGGTTCAAGGAACTGGTCGAGACGCATTTTCGCGACCGATGGAGCGTGGCCGACTATGCGTCCGCGCTGGCGACGACCGAGCGCAGCCTGCGGCGTCTGTGCCTGGAGCTGGCGAGCCAGGCGCCGGGGCGGATCGTGGCCAGGCGGGTCCTGCTGGAGGCCAAGCGCAGCCTGCTTTATACGGAAAAGACGGTGGCCGAGGTCGGTTACGACCTCGGCTTCGAGGACCCGGCCTATTTCACGCGGTTCTTCGCCCGGAATGAGGGGGAGACCCCCGCCGCGTTCCGGCGTCTGCGGCAGGGCGCGCCCGCCGCCTGAGGCTCGGGCACCTTACGAGGCCATCGCCAGGCGCGGCGAAGACGCGGGTCGGGGCAGCGCGGGCGCGGCGTCCGTGTCCCGCCGGAACACGTCGGCCGCGCTGGCCAGATTCAAGGTCTGGCCGTCCAGGGTCTGCACGGCGGTGAAGGATTCCTCGGCCATGGCGGCGTTGCCCTGGGTGAGGTCGCCCAGCTGGACGAAGGTCTGCTGGATGTGCGACAGGTCCCGGGCCTGATCCTGCCCCGCCTGGTGGATGTGATCGATCAGCGCGCCCACCTGGCGGTTCTGTTCCAGGATGCGGCCCATGGCTTCGGAGGCTTCCCGCGTGCGGGCCACGCCGCCTTGCGCGATCTGCACGGTTTCGCGGATCAGGCCGCCGATTTCCTTGGCGGCGCCGGCCGAGCGCTGGGCCAGCGCCCGGACTTCCCCTGCGACCACGGCGAAGCCGCGCCCCTGCTCTCCGGCGCGGGCGGCCTCGACCGCCGCGTTCAGGGCCAGGATGTTGGTCTGGAAGGCGATGCTGTCGATCACGCCCACGATCTCGCCGATCCTCTGGCTGGCCGCGTCCATGTGCTCGATCTGCTGCGCGGCCTGGTCCACGATGCCGGCCGCGTGGGTGGCGGCGTTGCCGGAATCCTTGGCCAGGGCGACGGCCTGCCGCGCGCGGTCGGCGTTGCTTTCGATCAGGCCGGCCAGTTGTGCCATGGCGCTGGCGGTCTGGGCCAGGCGGTCGGCCGCCTGCTCGGTTTCGGCGCTGAGATGCCGGCTGCCCTGGGCGATCTCGGTCGAGGCGTGGCGCAGGCCGCCCAGCTGGCCGTGCACGTCGTCGATGAAGGACCGCAGGTTCAGGCTGGATTGCGTGATGGCCTTCTGGATCGAGGCGATCTCGTCCAGGCGCGGCAGCCGCCAGTCGTCCACGGGCTGGCCCGTGGCGGCCTGGACGGCCTGGCGCTGGATGGCGCGCAGCGGCCGCACCAGCCGATGATCCAGGGCCAGGCCGGCCAGCAGGACCAGCGCGGCGGCGGCGCCGCTGGCGCCCAGCCAGGCCGTGTCCCGCAGCCCGGCCAGCCAGGCGACCCCGGCCCAGAGCGGGATCAGGCCGCCCAGGATCAGCGCCAGCCGCTGGCGCAGCGACAAGGTGCGCAGTCCGTTGCGCCAGCGCCGCCATCCCGTGTCTATCAGCAGGCCGTGGTGGAAGCGCACGGCGGGCCGGCCGGCGCGGAAGGTCGCGTAGATGCGCTCGGCCGCGGTGATTTCCGCGCGGCTGGGCTTGGTGCGGACGGACAGGTAGCCGCTGAGTTTCTCCTGATGGTAGACGGGCGCGACGTTGGCGCGCACCCAGTAATGATCCCCGTTCTTGCGGCGGTTCTTCACCAGGGCCGTCCATGAGCGGCCCTGTTTCAGGGTGTCCCACAGATCCTGGTAGGCTTCGGGGGGCACGTCGGGGTGGCGCACGATGTTGTGGGCCTTGCCCAGCAGCTCGGCGTACTCGAAGCCGCTCACGCGCACGAACGCCGCGTTGGCGTAGGTGATGCGGCCTTTGAGATCGGTGGCGGACAGCAGCGTTTCACCGTCCGGGAAATCGTATTCCTGTTGCGTGACGGGCAGGTTCTTGCGCATGGTGGATCCCGAGGTCGTTAAAGGCTAAAATATCTTTCGTATCAAAGACTTACGCAGAATATTCCAGCGATCGTGCATCATACCTGGATTGCATGACGTTTCTGCATGTTTATTGATGCAAAATCGGCATAAAACAACGTCCCTGAATCGTGTTTCAGAACACATGACCCCATTACGATAGTCGATAGCAATCGACTCTATTTAAACAATCAATTTTACTTATCATATGGGCTGGCCTACACTGGCTTCCGTTGCCCCTGTGGCCCTTACCCTGAACCCCTGAACAAGGAGCTTTTTTCATGTCCCTGATCAACACCACCATCAAGCCCTTCAAGGCCACCGCCTATCACAACGGCAAGTTCGTCGACGTCACCGAACAGACCGTCGCCGGCAAGTGGTCCGTGTTCGTGTTCTACCCGGCCGACTTCACCTTCGTGTGCCCGACCGAACTCGAAGACCTGGCCGACCACTACGCCGAATTCCAGAAGCTGGGCGTGGAAGTCTATTCCGTGTCCACCGACACGCATTTCGCCCACAAGGCCTGGCACGACACGTCCGACGCCATCAAGAAGGTCAACTACCCGATGATCGGCGACCCCACCCACGCGCTGTCGCGCAACTTCGACGTGCTGATCGAAGAAGAAGGCATCGCGCTGCGCGGCACCTTCGTGGTGAACCCGGCCGGCGAAATCAAGGTCCTGGAAATCCATGACAACGGCATCGGCCGCGACGCGTCCGAACTGCTGCGCAAGGTCAAGGCCGCCCAGTACATCGCTTCGCACCCGGGCGAAGTCTGCCCCGCCAAGTGGGAAGAAGGCGCCAAGACCCTGACCCCCTCGCTGGACCTGGTCGGCAAGATCTAAGTCTGCGTCCGCAGTACCCGCCGTCCGCGCCCTGTGCGACGGCGGGCAGTTTCCCCCCCGCGGAACGAGTCACGGGCGGCGCCGATCCGGCGCACGCCCGGGGCTGTTCGCACGCCGCGCGATGGCCCGACAGGCCGGAACCGCAGCGGCACTTGAAGAAAGGTAAAGACCATGCTGGATGCAAACCTCAAAGGACAATTGGGCACCTATCTCGAACGGGTGACGCTGCCCGTCGAACTGCGCGCGTCGCTGGACGATGGCGCCCAGTCGCAGGAACTGCGTGCCTTTCTGGAAGACATCGCCAGCCTGTCCGACAAGATCACCCTGACGGACGCCGCCCCCGGGGCGCGCGTGCCGTCGTTCGAAATCGCCCGCGCCGGGACCGACGTGGCCGTGCGCTTCGCCGGCATTCCCCTGGGGCACGAATTCACCTCGCTGGTGCTGGCCCTGCTGCAGGTCGGCGGCCATCCGCCCAAGCTGGATGACGCCGTGGCCGAACAGGTCCGCAATCTGCCGGGCGACTATGTGTTCGAAACCTATTTCTCCCTGTCGTGCCAGAACTGCCCGGACGTGGTCCAGGCGCTGAACGCGATGTCGGTCCTGAACCCGCGCATCCGCCACGTGGCGATCGACGGCGCCCTGTTCCAGGACGAAGTCCAGAAGCGCGAGATCCTGTCCGTGCCCGCCGTGTTCCTGAACGGCGAACTGTTCCACCAGGGCCGCGCCGGAGTCGAGGAATTCCTGGCCAAGCTGGATGCCGGCGACGACGCCGCCAAGGTCGAAGCCCTGAACGCCCGCGACGAATTCGACGTGCTGGTGGTCGGCGGCGGCCCGGCGGGCGCCGCGGCGGCCGTGTACGCGGCGCGCAAGGGCATCCGCACGGGCGTGGTGGCTGAACGTTTCGGCGGCCAGGTGCTCGACACCATGGCGATCGAGAACTACATCTCCGTGCTGGAAACCGAAGGACCCAAGTTCGGCGTCGCGCTGGAGCAGCACGTCAAGGCCTACGAGGTCGACATCATGAACCTGCAGCGGGCCAGCCGCCTGGTGCCGGGCAAGTCCGTCCAGGTCGAACTGGCCAGTGGCGCGGTCCTGAAGGCCAAGACCGTGATCCTGTCGACCGGCGCGCGCTGGCGCCAGATCAACGTGCCCGGCGAAAACGAATACCGCAATCGCGGCGTGGCCTACTGCCCGCACTGCGACGGCCCCCTGTTCAAGGGCAAGCGCGTGGCGGTGATCGGCGGCGGTAATTCGGGCGTCGAGGCGGCGATCGACCTGGCCGGCATCGTGGGCCACGTCACGCTGATCGAATTCGGCGACGCCCTGCGGGCCGACGACGTCCTGCAGCGCAAGCTGCGCAGCCTGGCCAACGTGACCGTCATCACCTCGGCGCAGACCACCGAGATCCACGGCGACGGCAAGCGCGTGATCGGCCTGAGCTACACGGACCGCAAGAGCGGCGCCGCGCAGCGCGTCGAACTGGAAGGCGTGTTCATCCAGATCGGCCTGGTGCCCAACACCGAATGGCTCAAGGGCACGGTCGAACTGAGCAAGCACGGCGAGATCGTGGTCGATGCGCGCGGCCAGACCTCGGTGCCCGGCGTGTTCGCGGCGGGCGACGCGACGACGGTGCCGTACAAGCAGATCATCATCGCCGCCGGCGAAGGCGCCAAGGCCGCCCTGGCCGCCTTCGACCACCTGATCCGCAGCTCGGTCCCGACCGAGGAAAAGGCCGTCGCCTGATCCGCGCGGCGGGACTCCGGCCCCGCCCATCACGACGACGCCCCGACGAGGCGGACCGGAGACACGCCGGTCCGCCTCGTCGTTTTTCCGGGGGCGGCCGGGGATAAAATACCCGACTCATCCTGATCGAGAGGCTTTGCCATGCTGGCGCAATACGGCGTGCTGGACGTCTGGACCTACCTGGCCGGCGTGGTGTTCATCGTCCTGCTGCCCGGACCCAATTCCCTGTTCGTGCTGGCGATCGGCGCCGGGCGCGGCGTGCGCGCCGGCTATCAGGCCGCTTGCGGCGTGTTCGTCGGCGATTCCATCCTCATGACCCTGACGGCGGCCGGCGCGGCCTCGGTGCTGCGGCTGCTGCCCATGGTGTTCGTCGCCCTGAAGGCCGCCGGGGCGGTCTACCTGACGTATCTGGGGATCCGCCTGCTGCTGTCGGCCTGGCGGCCGGGGCCGGCGCAGACCCACGCGGTCGCCGGCGGGCCGGGAAACCCCTTCCGCAAGGCCCTGCTGCTCAGCCTGCTCAATCCCAAGGCCATCCTGTTCCTGCTGTCGTTCTTCGTGCAGTTCGTCGATCCGGCCTACCCGCATCCCGCGCTGCCCTTTCTGATCCTGGCGACCATCCTGCAGATCTGCAGCGCCTTGTACCTGTCCACGCTGATCTTCGGCGGTGCCCGTCTGGCGGCGGCGTTCCGGCGGCGCCAGGGCCTGGCGCGCGCCGGCAGCGGCCTGGTGGGGATGCTGTTCCTGTGGTTCGCGGGGCGCATGGCCTTTGAGGCCTGAAACAGTCCGGCGCGGGCGCCGGTGTGGCGCATCATCATCGTGCGATAATACAGTTCATTCATATCGAGTGATGTTCCGGTGTCTTCCGCCCGCCGCCCTCTGGCGCGGCGGTGGCGGATCGCGCATGTCCGGCCTGGGTAGGGGTTTATCCCCTTTAGGTGGCCTTGCGCATCCTGAGTAGAATTTTTCGCATCCCGGGTGTTTCACGAACGATTCGAACAGGATGCCTGCATGCCCCCGCGACTGGCCTTAAGAAACATCAGCAAATCCTACCCGGCGGTCCGCGCCAACGATGCGATCGACTTGACGGTCGAACCCGGCGAAATCCATGCCATCCTGGGCGAGAACGGCGCCGGCAAGTCCACCCTGATGAAAATCATCTACGGCGTGGTCCGCCCCGACGAAGGCACCGTCCACTGGGACGGCCAGGAAGTGCGGATCGCCAACCCGGCGGCGGCGCGCGCCCTGGGCCTGGGCATGGTGTTCCAGCATTTTTCCCTGTTCGACACCCTGACGGTCGCGGAAAACATCGCCCTGGGCCTGCCGCCGGGCACGGACATGCAGGCCCTCGAAACCCGCATCACCGAAACGGCGGCGCAATACGGCCTGGACGTCGAGCCGCGCCGCCACGTCCATACCCTGTCGGTGGGCGAACGCCAGCGCGTGGAAATCGTGCGCGCCCTGCTGGGCAAGCCGCGCCTGCTGATCCTGGACGAACCCACCTCGGTGCTCACGCCGCAGGCCGTGCTGCGCCTGTTCGACGTGCTGCGCCAGCTGGCGGCCGAAGGCTGCAGCATCCTGTACATCAGCCACAAGCTCGATGAAATCCGCGCCCTGTGCCATCGCTGCACGGTGATGCGCGCCGGCCGGGTGACCGGAGTCTGCGATCCGCGCCAGGAAACCGAGGCCGGCCTGTCGCGCCTGATGATCGGCGCCGACCTGCCGGTGCATGAACACCGGGTGCGCACGGCCGGACCGGTGCTGCTCCAGGTGCGCGATCTGGATCTGCCGCGCGCGCACCCCTTCGC